>NZ_JBXUGI010000007.1:0-208551 GCF_057180465.1 Chryseobacterium sp. HNCC26DJ238 | reverse complement strand
TGTGAAACTGGGAGACAGACAGATCGACCAGCTGATCGAAAAGCAGGACATTAAGATCTACCCGAACCCAGTGTCGGATTATGCGTATGTAGAAATTGGTTTTGACTCTTCGACAGGCTCAGGGCAGGGCTTTAAGGAAGCAGACATCACCATTTATGATATAGGCGGAAGACAGCTGCAGAGTTTAAAGACCAAGAATAAAGTCACCAAGATCAATACGCAGAATCTGATCCAGGGAGCGTACCTGGTGACGGTGAAAACCGACAACAATAAAACGGCGAATGCTAAATTGATTAAAAAATAAAAACAGATGAGAAAATATATTTACCTTACTGCACTACTTACCTGTAATTTTTACATGAGCCAGCAGACAGCTGAGACGTATCAGAAAATTGTACCGCAGGCACCGGAAGCCAGTTCTTTATTAAAGAATTTTGAAAATCCCGTCTCCCTAAATTCAGGAAATCCCGATATTTCGGTTCCTGTTTACACCATAAAAAATGCAGATATTGTATACGATATCAGGTTATCCTATAATTACAGCGGAATTTCCGTGAATGAAAAATCACCCTGGGTAGGCCTTGGCTGGTCATTGTCCACCCCGTCACTCGTACGAACCGTAAGGCAGCTTCCGGATGATTCTCCGGGAGGTTTTTTTTACGAGACACAGTATACCGTACCGATGGCTGCCGAAACTTTATATAAAATAGAACAGGGAGCGCTTCCTGCAAGTGCCGCCTATGATATCGACGGCAGGTACAGAAGCGGTGCATTGGATCTGGAATCTGATGATTATAAAGTTTTTTTACCCGACGGACAGACCCTCTCCTTTATGGTTAATCAGGAAAGAAGTGCTGAAAACCCCGTAGGACAGTTTGTACAGTTTCCTGATTCGGATTATAAAATTCATTATACTTCCGGAAAATGGACTATTACCAGTCCGTCAGGGTTTCAATATATCTATAAAACAGGCAATACATTACATTTTTCACATACCTATACCCACGGAGGAACGTCAATCGGAACCGAGCCGACAGGCCAGCAGGGAATATATGCGCAAACATGGATTTTGGAAAAAATCATCAGCCCTCAAAATAATGAACTGAATTTTGAATATGAACAAGGAATATTCTATGACAGCTGCGAACTGGCCGGACAATCAAAAACGGTTGATTCTCAAGATCCCAATGATCCCAGAGGAACGGTATATACGAGCTTTGCAAGAACAAAAGGCTATAACTATCAGATCAAAAGAATTTATGGAACTTTCGGAGAGGTGAAATTTAACAAATCCATCCGTCTTGATGATGTAACAGGTAAAAAACTTGAGTCTGTTGAAATAAAAGACAACTTTGGAAGAACAGTCAACACGGTCAGTTTTCAATATGATTATATGACTTCCTTTCCGCCTTCAAATCCGGTTTACTCATGTAATCATATGGAAGATGCCAATAATATCACTAAAAGGCTGATGCTTAAAAAAGTGTGGTTTGGAGACAGCAGCCTGCATCAGTCTTATCAGTTTAATTATAACAGCCAGCTGCTTCCTCACCGTTTTTCCTACGCCAGAGACTGGTGGGGATATTACAATGGGAAAACATCCAATGCAGGATTAACGCCTAGTATCGATGTCGTTTTTGAAGAGGAAAACAACAGGAATGTCAATCCTGATTTTGTAGCTGCAGGACAGCTGAAAGAAATTATTCTGCCCACCGGCGGTAAAACAAAGTTTTACCCCGAAAATAACAGAGGGATCTTTTTTGAACAGGATATAAAAAGAACCTATAAGATACACGATATTATTCCTTACAAAGTAGCCAATACCTATTTTTCAACCTCGGAAAATCCGGTGCAGCAAACCAATAAAACCTTTAATATTCCTTTGAATATTGATTTTAATAAACTCACCAGTCAGAACAGTATCAGATTTGAGCTTGATACCCATACGACAAAATGCATTTACCCTGATCTAACCTTACCTACCAACGGAAGCTGTTCTATTTATTATAAAATTTTAAATAACAATAATGTAGAGCTTGTATCTCAGAAGTTACTGACCAATGAGACTAAAGTTATTGAACTTCCGTACAGTCAGCTGACCGCTTCAAATACGATTCAGCTCAAAGTATATTCCGGAAATCCCAATACTCCCAATAGTCAGTTTTTTGACTATAATGCTGATGAAGCAACATTCAGCGTCAACTGGAAAGAGACTGATCCGCTCCTGGCAAGAAAGACAGATTATGGAATAGAAGTTCCTTTTGGAGGAGTAAGGATAAAAAGGATTGAAAACTATAGTGAAAATAATGATCTTGTCCTTGTAAGAGAATATGATTATAAAAATGAGAACGGTGTAGAATCCGGAATCAGTAATTTTGAGCTTGATTTCCTTCAGCAGATTCCCGGGAAAAACTTTGTCAATTCTCAGAGCAGGTTTCCTTTACAGACCGGCAGTGGAAAAATAATTTCCTATACCGCCGCAAAGGAAGATAAAGTCAATCCATCCGCCAATGAGAAGATCACCATCAAATCGATATTTGAAAACAAAACCATACCGGGTGATTACTTAGGATCATGTTTTTATAACAGCCTCGAGGGTAATTATATGGGAGCTTCCTCTACACTTCCATGTTTCGATTATCCTAAAAACGGAAAGATAAGATTCAATAATTTAGGAGACAGGCAGGAAGAATTTTATGAATATTATGTTACCGATGAAAATGCCATCAAGCCAAAAGCAGTATACGGGATTGATTATGATATGGTTTTCAAGCCTAAAAATATAACAGACTTTGTATCGTACGGAACAGGGTATCCGTTTGGAAGCTTTTATTATAAATTCCAGAATTTTGACGAGAACGGGGATTTTATAAAAACAACAACAGAACATTTGGGAAATCAGCATATTGTATCCATTACAAAAACCTTCAGCACGTCAGCCGATCATCATCAAGTTACAAGACAGAAAACCACGAACAGCGACGGCGTGACCAGTGAAACTTCTTACGCTTATGCTCAGGACAAAGGGAATCAGCTGATGATCAATAAAAATATGACCGGTATTCCTCTGGAGACAATCACTACTCAAACTGTTGGAGGTACAACTAAAACACTGGCGAAGACAGAAACTCTTTATCCCGTTTCCCAGTCACAGGCAGATACAAAAACTTCAGGACTTGTACTTCCATACGAAGTAAAATCAACTGATTTTCTTGGAACCAATTCTACCGAACTCACCTACGACCAGTACGACAGCAAAGGCAATCTCCTGCAGTACACCACCAAAGACGGCATCACGACCTCTATCATCTGGGGATATAATACAACCCAGCCCATTGCGAAGATCACAGGAGCCACCTACGCTCAGGTGAGCAGCCCGGCTTCAGCTATTATCGCAGCTTCCGATGCAGATGCCTTAAACCCATCAAATGAACCGGCGCTTATCAATGCCCTGGATGCATTCAGGAAAAACCCTGACCTGGCAGCTTACCAGATCACGACCTATACATACGATCCTATGATCGGGGTAACAGGGATCACGCCTCCTTCGGGAATCAGGGAAGTCTATCTCTATGATTCTGCCAACAGGCTCAAAGAAATAAGGGAGAATAATGCAACAGGCAAGATCCTGAAAGAATTCAAATACAATTACAAACACTAAAACACATCTCATGAAAAAAATAATCATCCCGATCAGTGCCCTGTTTGTAGTGGGCCTGTCCCATGCACAAAGCACGAATCTGAGCACGAATGAAAACTATGTATATACGAAAACCTATTTAGATTATACAGGAACAACTCCTTCCAAAACCTCTGAAACCGTTCAATATATCGACGGTCTTGGAAGACCCAAGCAAGTTGTGAATATCAAAGCCTCTCCTACCCAGAAAGATGTTGTGACCCACATCGAATACGACGGATTCGGAAGACAGGTGAAAGATTACCTTCCCGTACCGCAGTCGAACACATTAAACGGAGCCATCGTTCCCAATCCCCTTGCCAATGCCACGCAGCCTGAGATCTACGGAGCTGAGAAAATCTATGCGGAGAAGATCCTGGAGAACTCCCCCTTAGACCGCATTCAGCAGCAGATCCAGGTGGGAAATGATTGGACTGGTAAGCCTGTCAAATTTGATTATGATGCAAATAAAAATGAAGATTATGTAAGAAAGTATAAGACCACCACGACTTGGGTGGAAGGTCGAACTCATACTGCGGTTGAGCTGTTTGAGGATTTTCTACCCAATCAGTTATATAAAAATACAGTGACCGATGAAGATGGAAACAAAACCATAGAATTCAAAAATGGTCAGGGACAGACTTTACTGATCAGAAAAGTACTGAGTGCCACTGAGAACGCAGATACGTATTATGTGTATAATGAATATAACCAGTTAGCATATGTAATTCCTCCATTGGCTTCAGCACCTTCTGTCGTACCCGCAACTGTTGAAAATCTTTATTATCAGTATCGCTATGACGGTAGAAACCGTCTGGTAGAAAAGAAGATTCCCGGAAAAGGATGGGAATATATGGTCTATGATAAGGCAGACCGGCTGATTATGACTCAGGATGCCAATTTACAGTTACAGCAACAATGGCTTATCACGAAATATGACCGATTTGGAAGAGTATCATATACGGGAATCATTCAGGGAGGAAGCAGGGAAAATATGCAGAGTCAGGCAGGAAATATTGTAATTACTGAAGCAAGAAATGATACCGGTTTTACCAGGAACGGAATGCAGATTTATTACAGCAACGGATATTTCCTTGATATACATACCGTCTTGTCAGTTAATTATTATGATACTTACCCTGCAGGCAGTCCGGCAGCACCTAATCAGGTATTGGGACAAAATGTTCTGACACAAGATGCTCAAAACTCTACTATCAGCACTAAAAGTTTACCCGTTGCTTCTTACGTGAAAAACATTGAAGATGATAACTGGACAAAAAACTACACTTGGTACGACATTAAAGGAAGACCTGTAGGAAGCCACTCCATCAATCACCTGGGAGGCTATACCAAAACGGAATCAGAGCTTGATTTCTCGGGAACCCCGAAACAGGTGATCACCCGTCACAAGAGGTTGAATACCGATACGGAAAGAGTCATTACCGAGAACTTTACCTATGACCATCAGAACAGGTTGTTGGTGCATACCCATCAGGTGGACAATAACCCTGTAGAATATCTGGCTCAGAATGAATACAATCCCCTTTCACAGTTAAAAACAAAGAAAGTTGGCGGGGTAAGTTCATCCACTCCTCTTCAGACGGTGGATTATCAGTACAACATTCGTGGTTGGATGACGAAGATCAATGATCCTGCGAATTTGGGAAGTGATCTGTTTGGCTATAAAATCAAATACAACCAGGTCGAAGGAGAAGAGAATCCCAACACTGATTTTATGGATCTTAAAGTCAAACCCAGATTTAACGGAAACATCGCTGAAGTGGACTGGAAAACCAACACGGCAGCAGGTGACAACCTCAGAAGGTATGGATATGTTTACGACAGCCTCAACAGACTCCTGGCAGGTTTTTACCAGAAAGATGTCAATCCTTCAGCTAAAGAATATTTTGAAAAAACATCATATGATCTCAATGGGAATATTACCAACCTGAAAAGATCAGAAGGGGTATTACAGGGAAGCGCGACGGCTATGAGGATTGATGACCTTAATTACAGTTACACCGGAAACAGATTAAACAGCGTTACGGATATTTCAGGTCAGTATTCAGGATATCCCGAAGCTTCGGGAAATCTCATTTCGTATGATCTCAATGGAAACATGAAAGATCAGAAAGATAAGGGGATTTTAAAAATAAATTACAACATCCTGAATCTTCCGGATTATTATAAATTTGACATAGAATACATCGTCAGAAACAAAGATGGAGAAAATGAAATTCGGAATGTAAGGTTAGATTACCTGTACCGTGCAGACGGCACAAAGCTGAGAAAGAAATACACTTATTTTTTTAATAAGGGTAAAGCAGAGCGATACAACAATACAGACTATCTCGACGGTTTCCAGTATTCCGGAAGCCAGGGAATGATGACCTTGGATTTTCTTCCCACGTCAGAAGGATATTATGATTTCAAAAATAATAGTTATATTTACAGCTATACTGATCACTTAGGCAATGTAAGGCTGAGTTATCAGAAAGATGAATCAGGAAATGCAAATCCTGTTGATGAAAATAATTATTATCCTTTTGGATTGAAGCATGAAGGATATAATTATCTAAGTGGAAGCCCAGCCTATCAATACAAGTATAATAATAAAGAATTACAGACTGAGACGGGCATTTATGATTATGGAGCGAGATTTTATATGCCGGATATTGGCAGATGGGGAGTGGTGGATCCGTTGGCGGAGAAAATGACAAGACATAGTCCATATAATTATGCGTTTAATAATCCATTAAGCTTTATAGACCCTGATGGTAGAGAAGCAAAAGGCTGGGTTCCACAATTAATTAATGGACAACAAACATATACTTATGATCCTAATGTTAATACAACTCAAGAAGCTCTGAATTCTGATAAATATAAGAATACAATCAATGGTGATGTTATGCAGGAAATGCCAATATATTATTCAGATTCTTCAATAGGTACAGTTACTCCATATTATCAATTAAATGCAGATGGTTCAGTATCTGACCTTAGAGCAGGAATAACTTCTTTTGGAAATACAACTACAGAAGGAGGAAGTTTATTAAAAGGAGCTGATAACTCAGGTTCATTTTGGAATTTCAGTGCAAATTTTGCATTTGGTGGTGGTACTGGCTTTTCTTTAGGTCAGGTTACTGATAGTAATAATGAAACAGACTGGTTCTTTTCTCTTAATGGGAATTTAGGATTAAGTGCAGGAGTAGGTTTTGAAACAGGCCTTGTTCTTCCAACAGATCCTGGACATAAGTTTGTCAATAGTGATTTTGCAGGTGACGGACGTGGTTATTCTGGAGGTGAAGGAATTACATCAGGAACATATAGTGGAACTTTTAATCGTACAAAATCATCAACTGCCATGGATCAATTTAATCCTGCAAGTTTTGGAAAGAATTCTGCTGATTTTAAAAGTGGATATACTACTGTAAGTGCAGGTGTAGGTACGGGAGTGAAGGGAGGTTTACCTGTAATGTGGACAGCATCTAAAACTTGGGTACGTGGAAAATAATTTTAATATAGAAGTTGATAAATCCAGTAAAAAAACTATTATAATATTTATACTAGTCTTTGGATGTATTTTATTATTTACTATTATTTATTTGATTATAAACTCAAACGCTGATAGAAAGCAAAAATTATTAAACATAGACAGGCATACCAGAGTTGTTGAAATCTATTCCAATAAAGATCAACATAATCTTGGTTATGTTAGGTTTTCTAATGGAATTAATGAGTTTCTAGAATACCCCTATAAAGTAGGAGATTCGATATCAAAGAAAAGAGGAGATTCGATTGAATATATTTTCAGAAAAGATAGTATAATAAAGAATAATTATTTCGAAGAATCCCGAAAAAATGGTCTTTTAAAGTAAAAAACGGCTGCTTTTAAGCAGCCGTTTTTATTTGGTTAAACTCACATCATATCCTACAATTTTAATAGAATCATTATTTTTTTCCAGAGTAAATTTTTCTTGTGTGTTTTGTGTATTTCTCTCTATTCTATATGATAATACATATTGAGATTTTGGATTTGTACCAACAGAAACAAAAGTTTCCCATATTGTTAATTGAATATTTGAGATTTTATCGCCACATTCTGCATTAATATCATCAATCATTTGATTTAACTGTTCTTTGTTATTTATCTTGCCGTACTTTTTATCAAAAAACTTTTCTCCAAATAATTTAAATGCTTTCTGTCTGCTGTTTCCTTTTATAAGCTGATAGTAATTTTCAGTAATTTTTTGAGCATCTTGTTTGTCTTCTTCTCTATTATGATATATTTTATCAAAATTACAGCCTATAAAAAGAAAAGAGATTAATATTAAAATATACTTTTTCATAAAGTCGCAATATTTTTAAGTTTGGTAGCTTTAATAAAAGCATCGATAGTAGCACATATGTGAGCTTTGGTGTCGCTATCATGTTGTATTGCTTTTAGTTTTTTCAGCCTATCGTTGTCGATCTGCTCATACTGTCGTCTTTTACGAGATAATCAAGTGTAACGCCTAAATTATCAGCAATTTTTGTAGTCACATCAATCGACGGAACATTTTCCTTACGTTCGTATTTCCCAATAATATCACCGGAAGTTCCAATGGTCTTTCCAAGATCACTTTTTTTTATTTTTTTTTCTGTTTACGAGCAAAAGCCAATATGTCTGCGAAAGACATAAATAGGTCGTTTTTGTGAGTTATAAACTTACAATAAACAAATATAAACAACTAATAGTTTAGATAAAAATAAAATAATGCTTGACTCAATACCGCAAGATTATATTTTTAGCTAGATGGTAGGTTATCAATATAGCATTCACTGGATGATTAAGATCAATGACTTCGCTGCGCAAAGTTTATAACTTTGAGCAAATAAAGAAAAACCCATCGCAATTGCGATAAGTTTTTTTTCTGTAGAGCAGCTATATTTTTATTAAAGAAGTATCTGGCTCAGAATGAATACAATCCCCTTTCGCAGTTAGAAACAAAGAAAGTTGGCGGGATAAGTTCATCTACTCCTCTTCAGACCGTGGATTATCAGTATAATATCAGGGGTTGGATGACCAAGATCAATGATCCTGTAAATCTTGGAACAGATTTTTTTGGCTACAAAATGAAGTACACAGATCCTGAATACAACGCTGTCGGATCTGGAAGATATAATGGGAATATTGCAGAAATTGACTGGAATATGTCTACCGTCAACAGCCGGAAAAGATATACCTATGCATATGACGGTTTAAACAGATTATCAGATGCGGTCTATACAGAACCGGATCAGACAGATCCAAATACCTTTTATTATAACGAGAATCTGACCTATGATAAAAATGGCAATATAAAAACGCTCAAAAGATTTGCCTATCCGGAAGTGGGCAGTACAATAGCATTAAAGGTAGATGACCTGGACTATCAATATGAGGGTAACCGTCTCACTCAGGTTATCGAGACATCTTTAAATATCGGATATGAAGGGGGTAACGGGATAATGGATTATGACAATAATGGAAATATGACCGCTATGCCTGACAAAGGTCTTTTTAATATGCGTTACAACCATTTGAACCTTCCTTCAAAAATGTCAATTTTTCAGCCCTACAATCCTGCTTTTGGAAGCTATAACTTGGATTATTTGTACAGGGCAGACGGTGTAAAGCTCAGAAAAAAGTTTACCTCAATTCCGGAGCGTTCAGGAAATGTCACTACCAAAATCACTGATTATCTTGATGGGTTTCATTATAACCAGACTCAGGTTACAACTCCATGCATGTTTTGTCCGGCTGAATTTGCTTACGAAGAGCGTGCCTACCGGAAGGTGGCTCCACAGCCTATAGGATTGGAATCTGCTTTCGTACTTGATTTTGTGGGTACTTCAGAAGGATTTTTCAGTTTTAAAGAAAATCGTTACATTTACCAATACAGAGACCATCTTGGAAATGCAAGGGTCAGTTATGCTAAAAAAACAGACGACACTGTAGAAATTACAGATACGAATGATTATTACGCTTTCGGACTTAATCACATAGGGGGTGTTAATAAAGGTTATCTGGGAAGCTATTACAATTATAAGTACAACGGAAAAGAAATTCAGGAGACAGGAATGTATGATTATGGAGCGAGATTTTATATGCCGGATATCGGAAGATGGGGGGTAGTGGATCCGTTAGCCGAGCAAATGCGCCGCTATAGTCCGTATAACTATGCTTTTAATAATCCGATAAGGTTTATTGATCCTGATGGAAGGCAAGGTAACGATGTCGTTATTACTGGACGATTTAAGGAAGAAGCATTGAATCAAATGCAATCATCAGTAAATGGACAGTTAATATTATCTATGGACAAGAAAGGTAAAGTTACTGCAACTGCTAAAGAGGGAGCCATTTTATCTGATGCTGCAAGTAAGTTATTGGATGCAACTACTAACAAATCTATTATTGCGGAAATTGAAACTGATTCTGACATGCGTATTGATGAAGATAATAGTAAATATGTAGGTGGAGCATCAAGAGGATCTAACACAGATCCCTCTACAGGAATAACTACTGCAACAAACGTAGTCAATCCAGAAATGTTAGGAAATCTTGACCAAGCTTATTATGGATCTAAAACGGGCTATGGAATTCTACATGAAACACTAGAGGCAATTGTCATGGCAGAATGTTTTCCAAATGCTCCTGCAGCAACGTCAGAGGAAAATAATAGTAAAGGTTATGATTATTCTCATAAGGAAGCTAATAGGTTAGATCCACGGAATATTGATCCAAACCCAAATTGGACTTCAATAAAATCTCCAAATTATAGTGTCGGTTCTAGTAAGTACATTGAATATACTGATTCTTATAGAATTCAAAATGTAAATACTAAAACCGTTAAGGAAATCGGAAATTATAAAACTATAAAACGTAAGTAATAAATGAAAAGCTACAGCTATATAACATTATTTTGCCTATTCTTTACCATAATCTGTTGTAAGTCAAAAGGACAAACTCATTCGGAAGAAATTATTGGAAAAGTTACTAATATTGATTCTACTCAATCATGGTACATAATTAATTTCAAATATAAGAATAATAAAAAAGGTGTATTTATTTCTCAGAAAATTAAATGCAAATACCATAAAAACAGTAAATTAATCATGCTCAATCATAGTTATAATTTTAAATTATCTCGGATGATTCAAAATAATTATAACGAAAAGAAATTAGTTTTTGAAGTTGAAGATAAAGAAACATGGAATAGTTCTTCTGGTATAGATTATTTTGAATATTCAAATAATACTTGTGGTCTTTATACGTGGAAATAAATTAATCTTTCGCTTTGCAAGATTTTATAATAAGGTAGATAATAAGTAGCCTTGTATTCTTAATGGGTGATTTACATGGGAGCCACTTAAGGTAAAGCTACTAAAGTTATTAATAAACAATAGGTTAATCCTTCTGTAATTGGAAACGCTGAAACCTTTACAAATATTCCATAGGGTACTGGTATGGAACATGAAGTTGCTGAAAAGCATTAATAGGTAGAAATGCATTAAATAGTAAGAGTGATGTTCCAACAGACAGAATGGAAAGTCCAAGTCCAATTTACAGAGATTGTTGCTCGACAGTTAAAAATGCTATGCCTCAAGATAAAATGACACTTATGTCAAGAACAACATCCGAGATCAAAGGCATGGAAGTACAATGGAATTATGAACTTTTTACTCCTAACGGAACAAAAGGAACAAGTTCTTACCGTGAATTAATTCATTTTAAAATTCCAACTAAAGATATAAGACTAAAAAGATCACGTAATTAAAAAAATATTTCAAATACAACTCTTATTGACATTACTATTTAATATAAGTTGTAGCTCTCAAAAAACATTAAATGTCGGTCAAAAATCAGAAATGATCAATGTCAAATTGAATAAAATTTATGAAAATGAAAAAAATTATATTTTTCTCACAAAAGAAAATGATATTATAGAGTCTTCAAAATTAGGATATACAATTTAAAATGTAAAAAGGTTGTTGTTGGAAAAAAATATAAATTTGAAGTTATCCCAGTGAGTGGTATGATTCAAGGAAGTAATCATTTTGATCGAAGCTATGATGTCAATGATACATTGAGATTAAACTATAGAGAATATTACTTTGCTAAAACAATAAAAAAATATTGCTTTAAAAAATAATCCTAGCCCCCTCGTCCCCGCACGATTATATCGTATAATAGATGAGAAGTAATCTTGTATTTTATGAGATTACTTAAATTATAAGTACAACGGAAAGGAGCTACAAGAGACGGGAATGTATAATTACGGCGCAAGATTTTATATGCCGGATATTGGAAGATGGGGTGTAGTGGATCTGGCGGAAACTTCCAGACGTTGGTCAACTTACACAATCCAATTAGATTTATTGATGCGGATGGCATGGAAAGTTTAGACGCAATTCGACCAACTTTCCAAGATAATACTACGAAAGATGCATATTTAGATACGGTTTCAAAAGCTACGGGAAATACATATACTGCTACAGTAAATCCAACTAGTGGTAATATTGAATTTACGCAAACTAGTACAGCTCCTGTAACTTCAGAACAACAAGCCTTTATTGATGTTTATTCTGAAGCAATTAACAGCACTGCAGTAATACAAACGGAAATAGTTAGTAATGCTCTTGATACTACTGTTGGTAATATTGTGGATGATAAGATTGATATAAAAGACATTGCTGAGTTTGACAAAGCAGTTGCTGGAGGAGCATCCAGCGCAGGAGCTTTAGCTCATGAAACCAAAGAGCAGCAACTAAAAGCAGAAGCTGGAGGTGTAAAAGGTATTTATTCCGCTGGCTGAAAAAAATGACCCGTCATAGTCCTTATAACTATTCGTTTGATAATCCTGTAAGGTTCATCGACCCAGACGGAAGACAAGCAGATGATTGGCGAAACAAAAATGGACAGTTAATTTATGACCCCAAAGCTAACGATGGAAAAGGAGCGTATACAAAGTTTGCTACTGATAAAGACAAAGCATATGGAAATGGTTTGAAAAATTCAGGCAATACAGGTGCCACACAATTTGATCAATTAGTAACTTCAAAGTTACCGACTACTGTAGAATATAGTAAAGAAAACCACCCTTTTTCTATGGGAGAAACGCTTCCAATTGAGAAAGATGGCAAACTTGTAGGTTTTGAGATTACAATATATGAGGGCTCTAGTGAAGATGCCTTTAAAAATCCAGACAAAGTTTTAACTTCTGACGAAGCAGATAATGTGAAGAAGGGAAATTTAACTGCTTTTGATATATCGACTTCAACTTTTGGTCATGAGATTGCCCATGCAAATGAAAAAAACCAACAACTACATAAGAAACAAGAAGAAACTAATATTGTTAACCCTAAAAATAACAGCGAAACAATTCCAACAGCTATAGGAAAACAGATTCTTAAAGAATTGAAAGATAATAATATTAAAAATAAATAATTATGAATAAGTACTTTATTGTTGCCTTACTCTTTTTAGTTACTTGTTGTAAATCTCAAAATAGTACCACGTTTTCTCAATTAGAAAACAATATTAGAGAAATACTTTTTCAAAAAGGTTATATATCACAAAATGCGTATTCTCAAAAAAAAGGTTTTACTATTTATGGAACTTATCAAAGAAAAGTTGACGAAAAAAAGTTACGAAATGGTATATATGATCTTTATTTAGGAAATCATAGTCCTCAATTCAACTTTATTTACGAGAGAAATAAGATTATTTTTTTAGATATTTATTCTTTCAAGAATTTTTTAGAATCAATGAGAACACAAATGATTTATTTATTTGAACAAAGATATTGTAGAGAAATTATTGTTGATTATGTAAAGAGATTGATTAGAACACATTACAGTTTTAATAGAAATTCAAAAGATCTGTTTAATAAAAATTGTGAGTTTCCAGAAAAAAGAATACCAAGTACATTTTATTTAAATGAAATTAAGAGTAAAATTATTACCGAAATTGCGCAGAAAGAGGATTTAAAAAAAAGAAATTTACAACTTGAAAAAATTGAAAACATTGCAGTTGGTGAGTTAAGTATATATTTTGGTATTAATGAGAAAGAAAAATTGGAAGAAGGAATTTATAGTTATGTTAATATAAATTCTAGTGTTTCTAATAATAGTTATTTCATCCTAAATGGAAATGATATTAAGTTTTTGAAAATGGATTCAGATGAATCATTCATAAAATCAATTCAAGAAATAATTTTATTTGGAGAAGATAAAAATATATGTTCTGAAAAAACTATTTGGTATATCGAACAATTATTTTCAAATTATATGGAAGACTCTTGTCTTTCTAAAGTTACTAAAGATTTGCCGTAAAACAATTTTTAAATTTAATTATAACGGAGATGCAGGAACAGGAAATGCTAATTATCCGCTGCTCAAAGTTTGCAATTTTGAGAAAGTAAATAACCCTATCGCTATTGCAATTGGGTTATTATTGTAAAAAGCAAATAATTTGTTCTACAAAATTATTAAACACCTCGCTGCGCAAAGTTATAAACTTTGCGCAAATAAAGAAAAACCCATCGCAATTGCGATGGGTTTTTGTATTATAAAGCAACTACATTTTTATTAAAAAAGTCTTTAAATTTTTGGCGGTAAGCATTTTATATGCCATTTTAAAAATCATCGATTTATCGTCTTCATCAAGTTGATTTATGAGATGTAATTTTTTAAAGTCGGGTTTATCTTCGATGGTAACATCTTCGGGAATGATGTTTTCGTAATTTAAAATTTGGTCATTATAAGATTAAGTAATTTAGAAAGCTTTAAAAGTTCATCTACAGATAAATTTCTGTGATTCCGCACCCCCGCTGCGCAAAGTTTGTAACTTTGAGCAGATAACTAAAAAGATCTTTCCAAGTACAAAAAAACCGAAGCTTTAACACCCTCCGGAAAGCGGAAACCGGTCGTTTTATCCAAATAAGAATACGGGATGAGCACTCGGAATATATATATCCTTTTTATCATAAACAGTTTCGTATCCTATTACATGAAGTATAGATTTTATGCGTGACATTTTGGAGAATAGTAAAGAAAGAGAAGACTGATATTATTATTGATTTTGTATTATTTCATATTATCCATGCTCAACAAATATTTATTTTTTATCGTTAATTTTTCATTACTTTTGTGCCGTTAAAAACATTAATAACCAACCTTTTATATGATTAAAAATCTACTTTTCCTAAGTTTTTTAATTTGCGGGAATTTTACATGGGCTCAAAATTCATTTCCACAAAATATTGTTATCGATGATTCTTACAATGCTCCTACTGTAAATATTGCAACTCACGTTGACCTCGACAATGATTCGAAAGTCGATATTCTGGCTGTGGATTACAGAAAGATTTTCTGGTTGAAAAATGTTCCTGCCCAACAAAACAGCTTTTCACCGATACAGATTATTTACACCCATACATCTGATGTTCTGGAAATAAAAAGTGCCGACTTAAATTATGATGGTTTTAAGGATATCGTTTTCAGAACATCCCTTGGAATTTTTATGATGACAGGAAGTGGCAATTTAGGGACATTTTCAGCACCCATTCAATTAAATTCAGGGGCCTACACACAATTTCAGATTTTGGATATTGACGCTGACGGTTTTCTGGATATCTATTTCCAAACCTCATCAGTAGCGGGATGGAAAAAGAACAGCGGAAATGGAACTTTCCCCACAACGATCACCATTTTCACGAGCGGCGTCGGCGCACCATCTATTGCTATTTTTAAAGATATGAATGGTGATAACAAGCCGGACCTTGTTACCAAATCCGGTTATTTCATCAGATGGTATAAAAATGACGGAACCGGAGTTTTTACACTGAAAGAAACTGTAGAAAGCAATGCGATCGGAGAAAAAATTGAAGTTGGAGATGTAGATAATGATGGAGATAAGGACATCATTTTTTATTACGAAAATGGAAATACTGTACAATTTCAATGGTACAAAAATACTGATGCACTGGGAGATTTTTCACCAAAGATTATCATTTCCAATGCACCGGCAAGTCCAAGCGGATTTGCATATAATGTAGACAGACATGGTATAAAAATGCTGGATATTGATCTGGATGGTAAAGAAGATATCATATATCGTGTTTTCTGGCTGAATAATGTAGTATGGAGAAAAAATTTAGGAAACGGAACATTTGGAACCGATAACAGCATCACTAACAATGCAAAAGGATGTCTGGATTTCAACATCGCAGATTTTGACAATGACGGAAAACCGGATGTATTCTCTCTTTCTATCGTAGACTCCAAAATTGCATGGTATCAAAATTTGGGAGCAGGAAATTTCGGCTCGCAAAAAATTCTTACTTACGGAGTTAATAATCTTAATGCTATCTCTAGTGGAGATATTGACGGAGATGGTGATATTGATATTTTATCTACATCAAACTCAGACAACAAAATGAGCTGGTACAAAAATACCGACGGACATGGTACATTCAGCGATCAACAGATCGTCATAAACAACAGCACAATTTATCCGATGTATGCAAAGTTATTTGATGCGGACAACGATGGAGATAACGATTTTGTAGTAAAGTATCAGTATGAGCTCAATTATGTAACGTATTACAGAATTTCATTATTTATAAATGACGGCTCAGGAAATTTCACTGAGCAAGTTCTGGCAAATGCCCTGCCTACAGATGTTTCTGGATTGGCGGTTGCAGATATTGATAATGATGGAGATACAGATCTGGTTGCTGCATACCAGCAGAATTCATTAATGAAATTTATAAATAATGGTTCAGGAAATTTTTCTGCACCTGTAAGTTTTTTCTCAATTGCAACTAAGTCGCCATTGTCATTGAAAACTCTGGATATGGATAATGATGGAGATTCTGATGTTTTGGCTACCTATAACAATAAAGAAATAGAATGGTACGAAAATACTGATGGATTGGGAAATTTTTCTGTAAAACATATCGTTGCAGACCAAATGCATTATTCTACAGATGTGAACATCGCAGATTTAGATGGAGACGGTGACACTGACGTTTTATTTGTAAATTATTTTCATAATGAAGCAGGCTGGTTTCAGAATAACGGGAATGGAACATACACGAAAAAATCAGTTCCGGGAACTGTAAATCACTCACGATCCATTATTGCATACGACATGGATGGTGACGGGCTTAAAGATATTGTCACCAATACTTTTCCGCAGCCAAAATTAAGATGGTATAAAAATCTCGGTTCGGGAAATTTCGGAACTGCACAGTTGATCACCAACAACATTGGCCGGGTAAAAGATTTTAACATCGCTGATTACAACGGCGACGGAAAACCGGATTTTGCAGCAGGATCCGATAAAGGCGAAGACGGCATCGAAACGAATATGATTGCCTGGTTTGAAACAGGAGCTTCCTATCAAAATAAGATTTCCGGAAAAGTACGTTTCGATGAAGATAATAACGGATGCAGCCCAACTGATATAGAAGCTTCAATGGTGATGGTGAAAACACAGAATGCGCAGCAGTCTTATGCTACTTTTACTGATGATCTGGGAGCCTATTCTTTAGTGGCAAATCAAAGTCAGTTTACAACATCTGTTTCCTCTCCTCTACCTGATTATACCGTTTCACCACAAAATCAAGTGCAGAATTTTACAGCTTTGGGGATAACGCAGAATGCAGATTTCTGTCTGCTTCCAAATTCAGTTTTCAAAAATCTGGAAGTTTCTGTTTATCCTTTGGCTGTTGCCAGACCCGGTTTTGCAACTCCATATAAAATTGTGATTTCCAATAAAGGATCTCAAAAAGTAAGCGGACAAATTGTTTTCAATTTTAACCATTCAAAGATGAATTTTGTTTCGTCTACCACGACTCCGGATTCTCAATCTACAGGCAATCTGTATTTCAACTATACAGATCTTTCACCTTTTCATTCGAAAACAATTGAAGTGAAATTCCTGATGCATACCCTACCTGTAACCAATATTGGTGATGTACTAGTGTTTACGGCAACCGCACAGGTTCCGCAGGATACCACTCCGGCCGATAACATTTCTGTTCTGAAGCAAAATGCAGTTGGCGCTTATGATCCAAATGACATACAGGTTTTGGAAGGTCCGCAGATTTTGTTATCACAGAAAGATGATTTTTTACATTACGTAATCAGATTTCAAAATACAGGAAATTATCATGCACAGAGAGTAAGGGTAAAAAATATTCTGGACGATCAGCTGGATTGGTCTACCCTTACGTTAGAGTCTTACAGCCATCCCAACAGAGCAGTGATCACAAACAGCAACAATGTAGAATTTATTTTTGATGCTATTTATCTTCCCGGAACTGATGACGAGCCAAATTCTCACGGATATATAGCCTACAAGATCAAACCCAAATCAAATGTTGTTACAGGGGATATTTTTAGCAACAGTGCAGAAATATTCTTCGATTATAATCCCGCAATAGTAACCAACACGGTAAATACTGAAATTGTCAATCAGATTCTCTCAACTGCGTCTGCTTCTATTACAGAGTTGAAAATCTATCCAAATCCAACTACAGGTTTGGTATATATAAAATCACCTGAGAAAATTAAGAAAATTACGGTTCATAATTCAATTGGACAGCTGATCTTACAAAATGAAAATCAGTCGGAAATAGACTTTTCCCATTTACCGGAAGGTATGTATATAGTCAATGTTGAAAGCGGAAACAAAGTGTATACTTCGAAAGTCATCAGAAAATAAAAAGCGAAAAATCTGTCTCGGATATGAGACAGATTTTTTTAGATAGTGTTTCACTAACTGTATAAGTTAAAAAGTTATTCTGAAAAATTTTTGAGCCCTCCTCGCTGCGTAAAGTCTGTGACTTTGAGCTGATAAATAAAAACCTCGCATTTTGCAAGGTTTTTTTGTGTTTTATAGTGTGGCTACATTTTTATTACAGAAGTCTTTAAATTTTTTGGTGGTAACCTTTAACCCCCGCTTAATCACCATAAATAAAAATTCAGAAGTATTGGCAGAGATTTCCTCAGCACTGTCTGAATAAATTATTTTCTGCCACTTTATCTTAACTGTATTTTTATCTGTTATAAGAATATTCCAGAACTCGAATTTACAGAAACGTAACTTTCACTGACAACTATATTTTTGCTCGAATTTACAGGAAAGATGATACTTTAACATTATTGTTTGCATGGAATTTCTACTTCAATATATGTTATCCCAACTCTGTAAAACTCCAGTTTATATTCCATGCTTTAAAAAGTCTTTACCCACCCAATCCCTACTCTTTTATCCTGATAAAAAGGCATGATCATCGCAGATGATTTTTTGCTTTTGCCTGAGGTCAGATGATTGATTTTTGGGTAAAGCCAGTAAGCAAGTTCGGTCGAAAAAATTCCGAAACCGGCACCGGCAACTACATCGCCTACCCAATGTTTATCATTAAACGTCCGGTAGATTCCGGTAAAGATGGCAAATGAATATCCGGAGATGCCCAACAGGAAGTTGGTATCTTTATACTCTCTGAACATAAACTGTGCTGAAGCAAAAGCAACTGCCGTATGCCCGGAAGGAAAAGACAGTTGATTAGACTGATCCGGTCTTTCTTCTTTAACGATATGTTTTAAAGGAACAGTGATCGCTGAAGTAATCAACATTGATGTTCCGTAAATGATACTTCTGTCCCTGAAATTATGCTTCCCTTCAATTCCTGCAGCATTCAAACCGTAGACCAAAACTGCCGGAGCAAACTGAGTATAGTTATCAAGCCTGATATGGTCAGGCTGGTGTTCAT
This sequence comes from Chryseobacterium sp. HNCC26DJ238, assembly GCF_057180465.1. Classification (NCBI taxonomy): domain Bacteria; kingdom Pseudomonadati; phylum Bacteroidota; class Flavobacteriia; order Flavobacteriales; family Weeksellaceae; genus Chryseobacterium; species Chryseobacterium sp. HNCC26DJ238. The sequence continues at coordinate 189,066 of NZ_JBXUGI010000007.1, read as the reverse complement.
TAATTTCATCTCTGGTCGAAAAATTCAGTTGTTTTAAATCTTTTACGGCTAAACTGGCAACTCCATAACCGACGAATACAGTAGGGATTATGAAACTTTTATAATTCAACCGCTTTTCATTCGGTTGTACTGCATTTACACTATCCTGTCTGTTCTCCCGTATATGTACAGAGTCAGTTAGACATTGTGCCCCAGCTTTCGTGTAAACTGACAGCATTACGATAAAGATCATGATTAATTTCTGATGGGATTTTAACATCTTCTTGTGGGTTTTAAGTTTCATATTTGGCTGGCCATCATCTGAACATTGACCTCCTTATATTTTGAAAGAATGTTTGGACGGACATAATAGGTAGAGTAATGATGCTCTCTGAAGAAAGTACCGTTTTTGATTTTCCGCTCCTGATCAGTTAGCTCAACCACGATACTTTGCTCATAGCGTTTATAACTGTCAGGTGTATTTTCTTTAAAAAATACTTTCCTATAATTCCTGACAGTCCCAGTCAAATCAATCATCTGTAAACTTTTAAAATTTATAGCTGTACCCTAATCTGACCACCTGTGTTTCGTAATAATCGTCACTTGTATAGTTAAATCCGTTTCCCCGGATCTCCTTTTTAATGACCATTGTATTCAGCAAATCTGTAGCATTCAGAAACAGTTCTCCTTTTCCATTCTGAACTGACTTTTTAATTCCCACATCCATGGAAAATCTTGAACCTGTTCTCCCCTGCGGAATTATATCCGGAGCATGATATACTGCGACTAACTGCGCATCAAGCCCTTTGGAAATTTTAAACGTATTGTTTAGTTTTAAGTTTCCTGAAACAGCATTTTCCTTATTGGCTGTGAAAAGATTGGGTTGCGGATAGAGATTGATGACAGAAAATGCATTGATCTGATTTCTGTACATATTTCCGTTGACCGTAAAAGAATACACTCCTGAAACTTTCTGATTCCAAATCATTTCCAACCCGGAATTATAGCTTTTACCTGCATTTTGAAATACTGCGTAAATCAATGTACTTCCAGGAATAATACTGGAAATCCTGGTGATCGTTCCGTTGGAAGAACGGTGATATATAGCAGAATACAGATAACCGCCGTTCCAGCTGTATTTATGCCCCAACTCTAATGAATTGGTAAACTGAGGCCTCAGTTGGGGATTTCCGACCTTGATAATTTCAGCATCATCATATTTCGGAAAGATACGAATATCAACTTCATTAGGCCTGTCTACTCTTCTGTTATAAAATACAGAAAGCTTATGGTGATCATTTAACTTGTACCCAAGTCTAAGATTCGGGAACGGCTGTGTATAATGATAAGTGTCACTTTTGTAAGTCGGATGATTGGGATTGACATCATACTGAATGTTCACATACTCTAATCGCACTCCAAGTTCAGCTTCCCACTTCTCATTTTCAAAAATGTAGTTTCCATATACTGCCGGGATCAGTTCTTTATAATCCGCCGTGCCTCCTGCATTGACATCCAAAACTGAATTGACTCCCGGAATAAAATTCATATGTACCGGAATACTGCGGTTTCGTAATTTAATTCCGGTCTCTATCCGTCCGTACTTTAAAGGTCTTATATAATCGATAGTAAAATCATAGACCTGCTCATCAGACAACAGTTTAAATGCGTCTGTTCCTTTTGAAAATGAAAGATCATTATCATAAAAATATTTCTCATCTTCCCTGTGAAAAGTATAGTTGAACCCAACGTTCAGCAAATGTCCTGCTTCCTTAAATTTATGCTGATAAAGAGCACTTCCCATAACCGTCGTTTTTAATTCATCTTCTAAAAACTGCCATAGCCTGAGACGCCGGGAAAAATCTTTATTAAAAAATGGCTGGTCTCCCCGGTCAATAATTTTTTCGCTTCCGTAAAGGCCTGAAATCGTCAATGTATTCTGAGCATTTATATTCCAGTCAATTCCTGCTTTAGCAGTAAGATAATTGGTATTTCTGTTTCTTTTTAACTGTGAGTGAATGATGTTTCCGTCATCATAAGTTCTGGTTACAAATTCATTTTTATTCAATGTTTCTGTGTATAAATTATCTGCCTGAAGAAAAACATTCACCTTTTCTTTTCTGTAATTAAGAGAAAACGAAGGATTAATTTTCGGGGTCACGGTATATTGGGGTCTTATCGTTGGCAGATTCTGCTTCCGAACCCAATAAGATCCTGTGCCGTAATTAAATGCGGCTTTTCCATTCCATCCATTCTGTTTGTTTTTTTTCATGATGATATTGATGATTCCGGCATTTCCATTGGCATCATATTTTGACGAAGGATTGTTGATGATCTCAATTTTATCAATTGCAGAAGCAGGAATATTATCCAGCCCGCTTTGACTTCCAAAACCGGTGAGTGCAGTCTGTTTACCGTCAATCAGTACTGTTACCTTATCATTTCCACGAAGCTGTATTTTTCCTTCCTGCACAGTAATCCCCGGTAGATTCTGCATACTTTGCAAAACCGAACCCCCGCCCTGACTGATATTATCTGCAACAGAAAATGTTTTTTTATCCAGCTGACTGCTGAGCTCATTTTTCTTTGCTGAGGTCAGAATCACTTCTTCAATTTTCATTTCTTTTTCAGAAGTTTCTGATAATCTTACCACCGGGATCTCCAGAAATTCCGACAGACTGCCAATGTATAAACTTTGTATATGAGTGTCGTATCCCGAAATGGAAATCTCCAGATTATAGTTATCCGGCTTAAGTTCACCAATCGAAAACCTCCCTTCTTCATTGGTAATGGTTCCTGAAATGAAACCGTTGTCCTTTGCCTTCTTTACAACCACACTGGCATAAGGAATCGCAGACTGATCAGTTTGAGTTTTCACATTTCCTGAAATAGTGACTGCTGTAGCCTGGGCATACAAACAGGAAAAGGATTGAATAAAAAGGATAACAGATAAAATAAAATGTTTGTTTTGCATAATGTACTTTCTTGACGATTCTGATACAAAACTGCACACTGATTTAGAATAAATTTTGAACAATCCCTTCAAAATACATTTATCTTACTTTCATCTTATGATTTTTAAATCTTTCACTTGCAGTCTGATAGTACGCTATTGTTTCAGAAACCAAATCTGAATCTGCATGAGGAATTTCCGTCAATGATTGGTCTCTTCCGGAAACGGTGAACTGCTTTACCCTTTTACGGTCATCAATCTGTGTAAAAGTATTTCCTTTAAGTGTTCCCAAAGTTCTGTAATTCCCGATGAAAGCCCTCTCCTCTCCCGCCTTGGTCCTGTTAATGTCTTTTCCATAAAGTTCTGTACTGTAACTCCAACCCAGATAACCGAATAATGTGGGCATCAGATCGATTTGCGAAGTCAGACGGTTGATTTTTTGCGGTTGCTGATTGAGATTGTAAATGATAGCGGGAATATGATGCTTTGAAATATTGATTTCCCATTTTCCGGCACTGCTTGCACAATGGTCTGCAACAATGACAAAAACGGTATTCTTAAACCAGGGCTTTGTTTTCGCATCCGCAATAAATTTTCCGAGGGCGAAATCTGTATATTTAACCGCAGCATCTCTGTCCCCTTGAGGAAGATTGATTTTTCCGGCAGGAAAAGTGTAAGGTTTGTGATTGGATGTCGTCATCACAAACTGGAAAAACGGTTTGTTCTCATGTGCACTTTTATCAGCATATTTGATGGACTGCCTGTAAAGGTCTTCATCACAGATTCCCCATGCATTCTCAAAGCTTACTTCATGATCCTGAATATCAAATCTGCGTGTATTGATTTTATCAGATAGAGGATTGCCCCTGTCCCGGTCTACAATATCGAATCCCTGTCCTCCAAAAAAATTATTCATATTGTCAAAATAGCCGTCACCGCCATAAATGAAATAAGGATGATAATTTTTTGATTTCACAATCGTGGAAACTGAAAACAGATTTTGATTATCCGGTCTTCTGACAATACTGTTTCCCGGAGTCGGAGGTATGCAAAGGGTCAGCGCCTCCATTCCTCTTACTGTTCTGGTTCCCGTAGCATAAAGATTGGTAAAGAAAATACTCTCTTCGGATAACCGGTCATAGTTTGGGGTTAGCTGATTTTTATTTCCAAATTCTTTTAAAAAATCAGCACTGAAACTCTCTATTGCAATAACAATAATATTGGGATGTTGCTCTGATCTGCCTTTAGTAAGTCTTGTAATATCGTCATATCTTTCTGTTTCATAACTTTGATTTTCCTGCAAAAGCCTGCTTTTTACTATAGAATAAGCTTCTTTGACGGGAAGTTTCGGATAAAATGTTTCGTAATCCAATTCATTGGACTGATATGCAGAAATGAAAGAGAAAGCTCCATTTTTACCGATTTCGTTGATGACAAGATTATTACTGAAATCTGCAAGTTTATTCTTCATTGAAATTCCTAAAACACATGCAGTAATCAGTAAAGAGAATGCCGGTAGTACACGCAGGGAGAGCGGACTTCTGTCTGAAAAAGTTTTTCTGAAAGCACCACTCTTTTTTAACATGACAAAGGTCACTGCGATAACTACAATCAAAGCACCTGCAGCTAAAGGAAGCGGATATGACTGATTGATATTTTCTACCACCTCATACGTATAGATCAGGTAATCAACAGCAATAAAATTAAATCTTACTCCAAATTCATCCCAAAAAGGGATTTCTGCCATAAGACTGCAATAGATGATGATAAAAACAAGGGTTAAATAAAAATAAGTTAAACTTTTATCTGCTAAAGATCCTATCCATTTTTTCGGGAAAATCAAAAGATACAGAGCATACAGAAATAAAAACAGCAAACCCATCGTAAGATCATAAAGAAATCCTGTAAAAAATGCGCGTACAATATAGATCGGGTTAAAATCAGCATCCGACGCTGACCAGATGAGAAGAATGATCCTTATGATAAAGGATAAGATCATATAAAAGCTTAAAACATAAAATAATACAGAAAATCTGCCTTCAAAAATTTTAAAAAATTGTTGTAAACGATGCTTAGTTGTGCCCATGGTCTGTCTGTTAAGATCAGACAAAGGACTTAATCAATTTAGAAGAAATTTAGAATTTTTGGAATTAAGCTGTGAAAAATTGCAGAATACTTTTACAACTTTACTGAAAACACATGGTTATTACTGACAAATGTATATTGAACCTCCCACTTCTGGAATTTTGCTATTTCCTTTATAATAGCCAGTCCCAAACCACTTCCGCTGTTGGTCGAAGATAATTTTGAAAATCTTTTAAACAAAAGATCTTCATCAAGTTTCTGCACTCCTGAATTACCGACTGAAAACACTGAATTGCGTAAGCCAATGGAAATAAATCCATTGACAGGAGTATGACGGATTGCATTCAGGAGTAAATTATTGATCAGTATTTCGGTCAGACTTGTATTCCCGTTCACTGTTGTATTCTGTAATTCATCAATCTGTAAATGAATGTTTTTCTGATCAAGATGTTCCTGAAGGTTCGTAATACTCTGCAGGACAAGTCCATCAAAATGGATGATTTCTGACTGATCAAACTGACTGTTTTCAATTTTTGCAAGAAGTAAGAGGTTTTGGTTGATACGTGCACTGCGGGAAAGAGCCTTGTTCATATCTTCAGCAATATTATACTGTTTTTCTGTAAGATCAGCATTTTGCATCAGAATATCAAGTTTGTTTTTCAGGATCGCAAGAGGGGTCTGCAATTCGTGCGAAGCATTTTCAGTAAACTCTTTCTGTGTTTTATAAACAGATACATTGTGGGCAATCAGTTTTCGCAGTGATTGATTCAGTTCTTCGAATTCTGTAGTATCTGTACTGTCAAATTCTATCTGCGTCTGTGTATTGAGATTAAAATTTTTAAGCCTGTCTAATGTATTTCTAAAAGGCTTCCATATGGTTTTGGATAATCTCCTGTTCAAAATAAATAAACCGGTTACGATCATAATAAAAAAGAAAAAGGTAATAATTCCTATGATCATAACCGTACCTTCTGTTTCTTCAATGTTGGTTTCTATTGTAAAAAGGTAGGGTTCATTTTTGATATAAATTATTTTTTTCAGGCATCGGTAGCGCTCGATTTTCTTGTCAGCGGAAAAAGGTTTGTATTTTTCTGTCGTAAAAATCAAATCTCTCTTTACCTTACTGTGGGGCAGTTTTTCAATGTTGGTTCCCGGCTGAATATGATTCCACAGTGCAATATTTCGCTGCATCTCCTCACTGGAAATTTTCATCCTGTTAAACTCATACGAGGTTTTTTCTGCAACGATCTCATTATGCTCATCCAGTTCTTCCTGCCAGATTGCATCAACCATAAAATAATAAACAGGAATACTGATCATCAGAACAATCAGTACAAAGATTAAGAATGGCCTTGTCGTTTTACTTAATAATGGCTTCATACATTCTTACTTAAACACTTTCCCATTTATAACCTGTTCCGTAGACAGTTTTCAGATAATGGCCGCACCCTGCATCATATAGTTTCTTCTTGAGATTTTTGACATGAGCGTATACAAAATCATGATTTTCAAGCATATCGGCAAAATCCCCGGAAAGATGCTCTGCCAATGTACTCTTAGAGATTACCCGGTTTTTATTACCCATGAAATATACCAATAAATCAAATTCTTTTTTAGTTAAGGTTATATTTTCCTGATTGACGGAAACTATTTTCGCCAAAAGATCAATCTGCAGTTCATTCTGAGTAACCACATTGGTATTGCTGAACTGTTTTCTGCGAATGACAGAATAAATACGGGCTGCCAGCTCAGACAGGTGAAAAGGCTTGGTAAGATAATCGTCTGCACCGATCTGCAATCCTCTGATCTTATCGTCCAATGCATTTTTTGCAGAAATAATGATCACGCCATCCTGCTTCTGTTCTTTTTTAAGTTCTTCTAAAATTTTCAGTCCATTCCCGTCTGGCAGGGTAATATCCAACAGAATACAATCGTATTGAAATGCTTCGATCTTATGCATTGCTTCATGAAAATTTGAGGCAAATTCGCAGAGATAGTTTTCTTCTGAAAGATATTCTGATATACTTTTTGCCAATTCTTCTTCGTCTTCTATAATCAGGATTTTCATCAGTGATGCTTAGGGGTTAATGGTATGGCGAGATTCAAATATTTCATTCCGCTAATGTATATATTCAATTTTGAAGAAATTTTGAATTTACAGATTTTTTAAACAATGAATAAAAAAGTTATACATTCAGAATATGATTTTACATGAATTTTTTTTAGTCTTAAATATCAGTAATAAGGAATAAATACGATACGGAACGATATATATGTATTTAAGAATGTACAGGATATTTTAATTGATAATGAACTTGAGCAGGGAAGTATTTTTTGGTTTACGATGCCATTATAAATCGCTTTAGTAAGGGTTGTATTTTTGGTTCTATTCTTGCTTAATAATCTTGTATGAGAAAGATTTTTCTGGTCGAAGATGATCAGGCAATAAGGGAAATTTTAGAAATGTTCTTAACTTCTGAAGACTATTCTGTACAGTCATTCGCCACAGTGCATGATTTTAAGAACAGAGACATAAATATACATCCGGATATGTATTTATTTGATGTCATGCTTCCAGACGGATCAGGGATTGATTTATGCAAGCAGATAAAAGACAGTGAAGATAACGACGGTATACCCGTAGTGATAATGAGTGCTCATGCTCACCTCAGCCAGATGACTAATATTTGCGCTCCTGATGATTTTATTGCAAAGCCTTTTGATATTGACAATCTACTGTTCAGGATTAAAAAAATCATTCATTAATATTCCCATTCAGAACCTATACAAAGTCCCAACTCTAAAAACAGTAAGTCACAAATACTGCTTTTCTCCTAGTCTTTCAGTCTGTCTACAATCCATAAAAGATGATAATTTTTTCAAAACAGATTGTCTATGGATTAATGTTTTCATTTTTCAAAAGCATTTTATGCTTTATAACATTACAAGTAATTGCAGATAGAACAAGTTTTACAGATCATTATTATGAAGTTTTACAGATTCAAAGCGCTGATCAATAAAATATGAGAGGCTTAACTATAAAATTGAGTCGCTTTCTTTTTGACTAATTTTAATGACTGTATCTTCAATGATTTTTGAGACCTGGATTAATAATATTATTATAGTCAGCATTCTATACGAATAGTTGTTTACAGACAGTCTTGAGACAGTTCAATTGGATTTTCAAAATTTTTCATTTCTTCCCATTCTTTTTTATTGTACTCATCTTTGATCTCACGACTGTTTACGTCTTTACCATTGATGACATATGTAGTTTGTGCCGTGTTGAGGTTTTCCAAAATCATAGACGGCTGCTTTTTATATTTTTTGGAGAAATCACACCATTGTTTAGGCGTTAATTCTATAGCTTTTTTATAATAAAAGTTCCTGTGTTTAATGTCGTTTTTCTCTTTAGTGATTCCTTTAACTTCAAAATCATAATCACCTGAATCATCTGATATTTTTAAAATCAGTCCCGGTAAACCATGAAATTTATAAGGTCCGTCCAGTATAGGAATATCAGTAGTATACCAAGCTGTCCAATTTCTCCCACCAAAACCGGTTGTTGCTTTATAGGTTTTATATCCAAATATATTCTTGCTTTGAGTATTATCTATTTTCCATTTATATTGAGATTTATATTCCGTAAGAAAAATGGTTGTATAAAATTTGTTTTCTTCTTTGATCTTATTATTTTGCAAATCCTTTGTAATGAATGCTCTGTATTTCGAATCATTAGTTTCATTTGGAAAGCGCAGTGACTCACCGCCATTTGCTATATAATCATTGACCAATTTTGTTTTGAGAGAATCATATCTGAACTTTTCATAAGATTCAAAATAGGAAGGTTCCTTTTCATTTGTAATTAATGACATCAATTCTTTTCTGTAAACTGTGGAATCTTTTGAAGGCTTCCATGTCATTTCATAAATTATCTTATACGACTGTCCATAAAAAAAATTATGATTTAACAGTGCTAACAGGATTAACAGAAGGGATTTTAAGGTCAGATTTTTCATAATAATTAAAATAATAAGCGGTTAAATTCCAGGTGATCATTATAGCAGAGAAAAAGAAAAGATTAAAGCTTACAATGATACCAATATGCATAAGTATGGTAAGGGTCAGCCATAATTTTCTTGTTTTATTCAAATTAATGAATATAGGATATAAAAGCTCAATAATAATAGTTCCCCATCCCATAACTATATAGAAAATGGGTGAAGTGATATAATCACTCATAACGATAAAACTATTAAAATTTGGTAAATGCATTGCTTTCCAGACAGCTTCCCCATTCCACCAGTTATAGCCTATAACTTTATCAAATCCGGAAAAAAAATAAGCAATACAAAGGTGAATCTGAATGAGTCTTTTTGAAAAAGTCAAAGACTGATCCGGTAAAAAGTATAGTGATTTTTGAAAATATTTTTTTTGTATGGAAAAGTAAGAACTCGTAGGAAAGAGAAAGACATAAAAGAGTGACATGGTGGTAAAAAAATCAGCACCATAATATAGGAGGCTGGCATATTTTATAAAAGAAACCTGTAAGAACATCAGAAGCAGAGCACTTATTCTACTGAAAAACCCCGTAATGATAAACATGCACAGGATAATATAAAAATATTTAAAAATACTGACTGAAACATCTTCTGAAAAATATTTTGTGAAAAAATTCAGAATATCATCAATTGTGACAATATTATAACTATGATGCAGCGAATGTAATTCAACAGGTATGATACTTTTATCTGTGTATAGCAGTTCGAAATCTTTCCAATATGACAGAAAATGAATAAACACCAATAATCCTACAGCAATTCTGAAAAAGATGATGAACGTTGAAGAAAATTCTTTATTAAAGTAAATATTGATTTTTTTCATTTGATGCTGTCTATTTTTATTAATCTTCCCGTTGGATTTAGATTTCCATCTTTCAATGTAGGATAGTCATATAAAAAGGTATATGTCTCAAATTTTTCATCATATTTAGACTCAAAATATTTATTGATCTGCTTTAGAATAACATGGTTAATCCTGATCTTCTGTTTATCATCTTCTATATTTTTCAAAAAAATGTTATTTACACTTAAAAAACGTGATTTACCTTCAGTGGTACTAAGTAAATCATCTGAAAAATAGGTTGTATCATCAGTCATACTTTTGCTCATAATGATGAAATTACTGGAGACGTTAGGGGCAAAAAAACCATAACCCGTATCAAAGCCTGTGTAAGTTGTTAAAGTAGTATCATATTTATTATCAAATGCAAAAATATCCATGATTCCCGGCCTGCTGTATTTGTAAAATTCACAAAAAGAAGATACTGTAGTTGTGATCCCCATTGTAAAAATTTTCACTATGATTACAGTAAAAACAGCCATTTCAAAAAATCTTAATTTCATACGATCAATAGTATTTAAAAGTATCAGGTTGAGAATTCTCAACCTGATACCAAAGTATTAATTATTGATATTTCGCAATAATTTTTTCAATCTTTGCTTGTGTTGTAGGTGTATCAGGAAATGTTTGATTTCTTGTGTTACACTGATTTAGTACTGACTGTGTGTCGCATGACGTCCAACCAGCAACGTTTTTACTTAAAAATTTCAAGTCCTGTTCTGAAATTTTTCTGGTGTCTTTAATGGTAATGTGGTTACCTTTAACCTCAATAATTCCGTTGTCTGTGCTTGTTGCAAAAGACATAAGTGACATAGCTGCAACGCCACTTGCTAATAATAATAGCTTTTTCATAATAAAATGGTGTATTCCCAATTGTTTAAAGATGCAAAGCCGGGAACTTATACTCTGCGTCAATATTATTTTTTCAAATCTTATCTTAAAAGTATCATCATTCATTTCTTATCTTCCAGTGTCCTCCATGTTTTACAGGAGGATCTTCTTCAGACACAGCCTTTATCACTGTACTGTCTTTGGCATCAGAGACAGCATCTTTATGCTGTATTTTTTTTTCTGATATTTTTAAACTTTCGTTACTGTAATCATTCAGTATGACTTCCTCATATTCTCTACACGAGATCAATGTCAATAATGGGATTACTATTTGGATAAACTTTATTTGCATCTTAATTAATATTTGGTGATGGTGATGTTTATCCGGTACCGGAATTCTGCTTAAGCTCTGAGCTAATTTAGAGATTAAAAAAGCAGAATTTTTGATAATTTTTGGTACAATTTATAAATCAAGACGACTTATTTACAAATCTTTCCAAATTTAAAAACCTGATTAACAATAAATTAAATAAATCAAACTGGTAATTCACACATCATTGTAATTTTGATTGATATTGGTTAAATTTGATTAAATTTGATAAATTGCAAACTTGAAAATTAGATCCCATTTTATTAATATTTTACATTTATCTCTGATTTTGTGGGGAATATCATTCAATGGGCAAAAGCTTGTGGTTTCAGATAAAATTAACTATCAAGAATTAAGAAAACAGTACGAGAACAAACCTGAAAATGACAGGAGTGCTATACCTCTTATAAATGATTACCTTAAAAAGGCAAAAAAAGAAGGAAATTACAGAAAAATATTTCAGGGATATCAGGATGCTGCTTTTTATTCTGATGACAAAACCAAAAAACTGAAGTATGCAGACAGCTGTGTACAGTATGCTTTACAATCAAAAAACAATGAACTGATCAGCAGTGCATATCTGGAAAAAGGAGTTATCTATTATTTTTTTTACAAGCAGTATCAGCCAGCACTCAATGAATATCTGAAAGCATATGAATATTCTGAAAATATTAAAGATGACTTTTTAAGATATAGAATTATTTATCATTTAGGGGTCGTCAAAAGTTATCTCGGATATTATAGTGATGCTTTAAAGTTATTTAAGGAATGCTCCGCACATTTTGAGCCTCTTACCCGTGCCAATATTCACCCCAATCTTATTTACAACAATAAAAAAGGTTATTTTAACAGCCTTCATCAGCAAATCATCTGCTATGGAAAATTACAGAAGTATCCGAAAAGTGATTCTCTGATAAAGCTGGGATTATCCGCCACATCGATCAGTAATGAGTTTGACTTGGAAAATGCTTACTTCCGTAAAAGTCTCGGAATATCTGACTTCAGAAAAAAAAAATATACGAAAGCCATTGAAAATATATCCATTGCATTACCTCAGTTAAAGAAAATCAATGATTTTACATCAGCCTCTGTAAGCTATTTTTATATTGGGAAAGCCTATCAGGAAATAAAAAAAGAAGAAGTGGCAGTTCCTTACTTTGTAAAAGTAGATTCTATTTTTCAGAAACAACAGTTTATTACACCTGAACTTCGAGAAAATTATGAAAGCCTGATCAATTATTATCACAAAATAAAGAATCCCGGACGAGAATTATACTACACCAAACAGTTACTGATTGCAGATCAAATTCTTACTAAAGATTTCCAATACCTCTCTGATAAAATTCATAAAGAATATGACACCAAAGCTTTACTGGAAAAACAGAAGCATCTGGAAAATAAGAATTCTATTGGATTTTTATCCCTGATTGCTTCATCTATCTTGATTCTCATACTTCTGTTAATCATTATTTACAGAAAAAAGAAAGAAAAAGAAATTCAGAGTAAATACATTGAACTGGGAAAAAGAATCACTAAAGAAGAAAATTCAGAAACAGATCCAACTATCGTGACTGAGCCTGTAAAAGAAAATAAAACAAGTGCTCCAACTCTTGTGATCAATGATATTCTGAAAAAACTGAATGATTTTGAGAAAAAACGGGGCTTTATAAAAAAAGGGATTACCCAACAAGAACTTGCTAAAAATTTCGGTACCAATACGACTTACCTTTCTCAGGTCATCAATGAATATAAGGGTAAAAAATTTAACACTTATCTTAATGAACTCCGTATTATGTATATTACTCAGGAGTTATACCACAATCCTAAATTTCTTGATTATACCATAGAGGGACTTTCAGAAAAGTGCGGCATTTCCTCAAGACAGAATTTTTCTGATTTTTTTAATGAAATCAACGGTATCCGGCCTGCTGATTTTATAAAAAAAAGAAAAGCAGAACTTGAAAACCAGGAACTTTCTACAGATCAGTAAACACTCTACCAGTTTTTCCCATCATTTGTTTGTATTAGTTTCTATACTTCCTTTTTTCCTGCTTAAAGAATCTGGAATCCGTGATTGTTTTTTCTAATATCACAATCTTTCCATTGTGATATTAATCATTAAATTTTATTTTTATCATCCATAGGTGAAATTTATCTTTGCAGTGAATTACAAAATAAATATTATGAAAAAACAAATCTCATTTTGCATTAGTATATTGTTAATGCTATTGGTGTTTTCTTGTGCTACAGAAGAGTTGCGAGACGAAACTTCGCCGGAAAATTTGAATGGAAGCAATCGTTCAGCAAACAAATCAGCTGGTGACGGTCTCTATGATGTGCTGGGACATGGCTACAATGCCGCAGGTGAATATGCAAACGCAACAGCCGCCGGTTTTAAGATTATAGATATTGACAGATTTAAAGTAGAACAAAGCGGCAGACTTATTACTGAAAACACAAATTCTCAGGAGTATGTAGAAGAGTACGGCGAAAATGCCGAAACTTATTCTAAAATGGTTTCTACAAAAATTGATGTAACTGCAGGCATTCCCTTATTCGGGAAAACACTTTCTGTTGGTTTTAACTCCGCATTGACTACAAATAATAAGTTTGACGGCAAATACATCTACGGTAGTTACAACTTATTAATCAAACAGAGAAGATTCAGACTAAATGCAACCAATGATTTGTTAGCTGATTATCTGACACCGGAATTCATTCAGGATCTACAAACTAAAACACCTCAACAGATTGTACAGGATTACGGTACCCATATAGCTGTTGATATTTATACCGGCGCTAAAATGGATGTCTTATTTCAGTCTGAGACAAGCAATCAAAACCGTGAAAAAGCTGCGCGGATAGGTGTAAAAGTAGGAATGAAAAGTATTTTTGATGTAAATGTTAACAATGATGTAAACACTTCAGAAACCAATCAAAACTATTCTAGAAAATTATCATACAGAACGAGAGGTGGAAACCCTTCAATTGGACTTGTAGGTGAAATAAACCTTGACCAGACAAATCCGAAAATTAATTTTGCTGCGTGGCAGAACAGTTCCACAATAAATAATGCTGTGTTAATAGATTTTTCTAACAACGGACTTATTTTACTTTATAATGTAGTAAAAGATGCTGCAAAAAAAGCTCAGTTAAAAGCTTATATTGACCAGTATTTAATTGATAATAAAGTTTTTATGGATTACAAAACAGTTCCTATCTACAGATATTACAATTCATACGGAGATCATTATTATAATCAGTCTTCATCTGCACCTTCAGGATACCACCATGAAGGAATAGAGTTTTACGCATTTTCATTTAAAGTTCCTACTTCTGTCCCTATATATGTATATTACAACCCTGGAAGTGGTGACCATTATTATGCTCATGCTTTGTCTACACCAGGAGGTTATGTATATGAAGGTATTGCTTTTTATGCACACGCTAACAACGTAGCCGGCAGTGTACCGATTTATAAGTACTACAATAGTTATGGAGATCATTTTTATTCAAAATCTCCTTCTACACCCGGAGGTTATCACTCTGAAGGTATCGCATTTTATGCTTATTAAATAATTCCAATATATATCTTATGTAAAAACAGGCTGTCCTTTTTGAGGCAGCCTTTGTTATGACTGATCAAATTTAATCTTTTCAAGGAATTATAATTTTCGTTAGATCGCACATATCTTCCTATTGCCTGTTATTCTACGAAAAACAATTTCAAAGAACTACATCAATTACACATGCAGCTACCTGAGTATAAGCATTCCTGAATACACAAGTACAATCTTGCTTTAGAAAAAATTAACTTTTTATATTGAATATCATTACTCTAATTCTTGATTATACCATAGAAGAACTTTCAGAAAAGTGCGGCATTTCCTCGAGACAGAATTTTTTTGACTTTTTAATGAAATCAACGGTATTTTGATATCAATCCAGGCAATGTTTAAACCTCAAAATAAAATACAGTAGCTATTTTTCAAGATAAAAGAAGAAAGAAATGATTAAGAAAGCAGAATTACCAAAGTTTAAGAATGTAAACAGTCGTCTGTCTGACTTCCAAAAAAATCCGGTTTAATGATTGAACCTTTTTCGTTTTTTGCCATTAAAAGTTAAGATAAAATTATATAAATACATCAAGCTTCTTTTTATCTTATCAAAAAACTTTACCCCCGATTGTCCATTAGGACATACCACAACTTGTAAACCCGAAATAAAAAGGCACAGTATATGCTACTACTAAATCATAACACCCAAAAAAAATTTTATTATGAGAAGTTTACTATGGTTAGTCGCAGTCATTTGTATCATTGTTTGGCTTTTAGGCATGCTTAATGTTGTACCCGGAATCGGTACCAGTTCTTTGGTTCATGTATTATTGGTTATCGCTGTAATTGTGGTACTTTACAATATTATCAGCGGAAGAAAACCGCTTGATTAATTCAAAAACAAGACTATTAAAAAAGTAAAAATACCAACAGAGATCTGTTGGTATTTTCTTTGAAAGTATCTAAAGTAAAAAATAAAAAATCCAGGTTTAATATCCCTCATTCTGTACAAGGTAACCCGGCACACTGGACGCCCCGTCAATAGCAGACTGAGGAATCGGGAACAGTCTTTTCCTTACATCAGCATTGGTTTTTGAAGTATAAGGATCTTCATAGTGTCCGAACCTGATCATATCTGTCCTTCTGGAATATTCCCAGTAAAACTCAAACCCTCGTTCTCTGTAAAGTGTATTTAAATTGATCGAACTCAAAGCAGGAGGCGTTACCGAAGGTCTCGCAGTCCTTGAGGCTCTTACAAAGTTAACATCTACCAGTGCTGCCCCTGAATTTCCTTTTCTCAATTGAGCCTCTGCTCTTATCAGGTAAATATCCGCCAGTCTTAAAAGAACAATATCAGCATTCCCCCTGTTTCGTCCTGTATCTGAAGTTCTGCTGTACTGATATTTTGAAACCCTGTAGCCATCTGCGTAGTCTTTGTTATTTGGATTTTCCAGATCAATATCCAATGTGTGGTTAACATAATTTACAAATCCGTTTCTCTGCTCAATCATCGGATAGATTTTATACTGACCGCTAACCGTCTGGAAAGGCTGTCCGTTGGATGCATTTCTCAATCCCCACTGAATCCCTCTCTGGATTCCCCTGTTGATCTCATACGTTGCACCATTAACCAGAAAATAGTGATTGCCGTCATTTGCAGGGGTAACTCCGGTTAAATTCTTTAAATTTTGCGGAATAATAACATTCTCCTTATAAAATCTCGCATCTGCCTGTGCAGGGTCCGTGCTTCCATACGCCTGAGTCCAGGTATTGTAAAAGTCAGAAGTAATCGCCGGCCCGTCCGTTCCGTTTGCTTTCGGAAAAGCAGCCAGCGGATACTGGCTTCCGGACAGGGACCAATAGCCCAATCTGTTATGAGAAGTCGTCAGATCCTGACGCTGGTCGATTGCAAAGATCAGCTCTTTATTTGTGTGGTTATTATCATCGAAAACTGAAAAATATTCCGGTGCCAGAACAAACAATCCTGAATTGATCACTTTATTGGTATATTCAATAACCTTATCCATATCTGTAGCAGAGAAAACCGGTGTACCATAAGGATTTCTATATACTCCTGCATTCAGGTAAAGCTGAGCTAAAAATCCATTCACAGCTGCCTGCGACATTCTCCCGGGGCCTTTAGAATTATCAAGCTCATTTACTACCGCAAGAAACTCACTTTCAATATAAGTAATCGCTTCCTGCTTTCTTAAAATCTGAGAGTTCTGACCGGTAGCATCTTTTTTAAATGCAATTCCCCAGTAATCAAGCATCAGCATATTATAGTAAGCTCTTAACCCTCTCATCTCAGCAAGTGCTTTTGCCGCATTCATATCAGAAGCAGCAAGAGGCTGCAGCTTTTCGATTGCAGTTACAGTTCTTGAAATCATCAGTGTAAATGCTGACCATGTCTGTTGCACTACAACGTTCGTGGTCGTCGTTGTGTGCTGATGAAGCTCAATGTATTTCCCCCCGTCATACCAGTCATTACCGCTTCCTCGCGGAGGAAGGATGCCCTGATCAGTACTGATCAGCTGAAGTCCGTAATTTTTGGTATGGGTAAATGCATCAGGAAGAGGTCCGTAGGCCGGAGCAACTACAGATTCAACTATATTACCCGCCTGTACTTCCAGGGACTCATCAATGATCTGTTCTGAAAGATCTGTACATCCTACTGCAATAAGAGTGCTTACACTTACTATAGAGACTAAAAATTTATTTTTCATTTTTTCTTTTTTAAGTAATTAGATTAGAATGCTACGTTTACACCAAATACAAAACTTCTTGCTTTTGGATACGTACTGTAATCAATACCAAAGGACTGAATTCCTCCCTGTGAAATACCGGTGTTGATCTCTGGATCAAATCCTGAATATTTGGTGATTACAAATAAATTCTGAGCAGTCACAGAAAATCTGATATTTCTGATATGATCACCGATGCCTAAGATCTTGGGATTTAAATTATATCCTAACGTTGCATTGTTGAGCCTCAGGAAGTCTCCTTTTTCCAGGTATCTTGTAGAAATTACATTTGTATTATTAACACTTTCATTCGGAAACTGGGTAGCAACATCTGTGGTATTATTTGAAATCCCCAATCTTCCTCTGGTAAATAGAGTAGAAGCGGTATTGTTATAGATCATATTTCCGGAAACTCCGTTAAAATTCAATCCGAGATCAAAGTTTTTATAAGCTGCTTTCAGATAAAGGTTATAGGTAAAATCAGGAAGAGCACTTCCTGATGCTACTCTGTCGTTATCCGTAATGATTCCGTCACCGTCTACATCCCTGAAGATGTTGGTTCCGTTTTCGCTTAATCCGATGAATTCTCTCACATAAAAAGTTCCGATGGGCTGCCCGTTGATATATCCGTTAATAACTGCATTGGTCGTTCCAGGACCCTGAGCTTCACCGGTAGTAAGCACCCGGTAGGGTGAATCTTTAACTTCATTTTTAATAAAAGATGCATTTCCTCCGATGCTGTAGCTGAACGCTTTGTTTCTGTCACTGCTGTAATCCAGTGAAAATTCCCATCCTGTATTGTTGATTGATATATTCGGAATATTTTTCCACATCTTTTCAGCCGGTTCGATCGGGTCTGTCGGATTGATTTCCAACAGGATATTATCAGAAACCTTTTTGAAGAAATCTACCGTACCGGTCAGCCTGTTGTTCAGAAATCCGAAATCTACACCGATGTTGGTCTGTGTAGTAACCTCCCACTGAAGATCAGGATTGTTGGCTCTTACTAAATAAACGCCTACAGGATAGTTCCCACTGTCGTTTAAAGGATAGGTTGCCTGCCCACCACCGTCAGAGGCAGATTTGTAGCTTCTTTTGGTAATCTTGCTCGGAATTTCCTGGTTTCCTGTTTTACCCCAGCTTGCCCGCAGCTTAAGGTTGCTTAGCGCACTTACATCAGCTAAGAAATCTTCTTTGATGATATTCCATCCTGCAGCAACTGAAGGAAAGACACCGTATCGGTTGTTTTCGCCGAATTTAGATGATCCGTCCGCTCTTATGGTTGCGGTTAGTAAGTATTTGTCCTGATAACCGTAATTCATTCTTCCGAACCATGACTGCAGTTCATTTTTGTTGGCAGTAACCGATGAGGTTGCATTGGTCTTTCCAGCAGCCGGAATCTGGTACTGTGGTTCTATCCCGTTGATTGGAAAGTTCTCGTAGTACCACCCTCTTGAGGTAAGCATCAGCCTCTGGTAAGAATGACCTGCCATTACATTAAAGTCATGATGGTTAATTTTAAATTTATAGGTAAGGGTATTCTCAACAAGTGTATTGTTGTTTGAGAAATAATTCAGATTTAAATTACCTATTTCCAGAGGAACCGCATTCGGAATATTTTGGATCACGCGGTCCGCACTTGAATAATCTACTCCTAAATTAAGTTTATAGGTTAAGCCTTTAATAATTTCTACCGATGGAGAAAAATTGGCTAAAATCCTGTTGTTATTGGTAAAATCGGTATAAAGATCCTGACGGATCAGAGGATTGAAACCACCGTTGTTAAAAACAGTCGTTGGTGAACCGTTAGTATACGCAGGATAAGTCGGGTTCAGTGTAAGCATGGTAGAAACCATACTTGTCACACTGGGTCTGTCATTTTCAGTTTTTGAGCCGTTGATATTAAAATCAATATTTACTCTTCCGTCAAATGCTTTCTGAGAAACATTTATACGACCTGAATATCTTCTTAATGAACTGTTGTAAAGAATTCCTTCCTGGTCCTCGTAACCTAAAGCTGCATAATAATTAGAATTTTCTGTGGCTCCCGAAGCTGAGAAATTAATATTCGTAGAAATTGCTGTTCGTGTCAGCTCGTCCTGCCAGTCTGTACTGCCCCCCATATCATCAAGCTTCGCTCCGATTGCAGTTACCTGCTTCCTGAATTCATCTGCGCTGAAGACATCCATTTTATTTGCAAGATGAGAAGCAGTAAGTGATGAAGAAAGATTCATTTCCGTTCTTCCCTTTTTCCCTTTCTTCGTTGTAATAACAATAACTCCGTTTGCACCTCTCGCACCGTAAATGGCAGATGCAGACGCATCTTTAAGAACATCCATTGATTCGATGTCCTGCGGGTTAATAAAATTCATAGGATTGTTAGCCACCCCTGTATTACTGTTATCGATTACAAAACCATCAATTACATATAAAGGTGTTGTACCGGAACGTAAACTTCCTACTCCCCGAATGACAATATTCTGATTGGCTCCCGGCTCACCGCTGACATTAGCAACATTGACACCGGCCACCTTTCCCTGTAGGAGTTGCCCTACATTGGCTACCAGACCCTTATTAAAATCTTCGCTTTTTACAGATCCGATCGCTCCGGTAACGTCAGATCTTTTCTGGCTTCCGTATCCTACCATCACTACCTCTTCGATATCTGTCAGTTTATTCCGGAGAATGACCGGATATTTTGTACGGCTGTCAACAGTGATTTTCTGAGTCACATTATCCAACGAAAATTCAAGAACATTTCCTTTCTCAGCATTGATAATAAAGTTTCCTGACGAATCTGTGACTGCAGCAGTCTGAGTCTGAAGGTTTGCCACGCTCACATTTTGCAAAGGGGCTCCTTTTTCATCCTGTACAGTTCCTGAAATCTGCTGCTGTGCAAAAGTAAAACTTACACAACTCATCAGAACTGTCGGTACCAAATAAATACGTTTCATTCTTTTTTTGTGCAAAATTAGGTTTGACAAACCCCGAAATATGTTAATTAAGCTTTAACAAATGAATATAAATAAGTTAACGTAATGTAAATTTTATTGATGAAAATTAAACTTACATCAACTATTACAACGACTATAATCATAATTAACTTCAAATCAACAAACTCACCGTTAACATTGACTTTCAAATACGCAGACCTATTTTTGAAACCGGATTAAAAAGTAATTTTGCACACTGATTTCACGTCAATTAAAATTATAAAAAATTCACCCATTATGAAATTTGGTTACATAATCAGCAAAATAAGAAAGACAGCTGTACTTTCTTTGATTCTTTTTGCAGCAATAATTAAAGCCCAAACACAGAAACCTCTTAATATTATATTTATGATCGGTGACGGGATGGGCGTTTCTCAGGTCACTTCAGCATTCTATTTCGGAAATTCAGAACCCAATTTTCAGAAATTTAAAATCGTTGGTCTTTCAGAGACTTCGTCAACCAGTGACTGGGTGACTGATTCTGCAGCGGGAGCCACTGCGCTTTCTACGGGACAAAAAACGTATAAACGCGCCATCGGCGTAAGCAAGGACTCAATCGCTCTGCCTACAATCCTTGAACAGCTACAGAAAAAAAACTACCAGACCGGGCTTGTGAGTCTGACAAGTATCACACATGCGACACCGGCATCTTATTATGCCCATGTAAAAGACAGAGATCTTCATGAAGACATTGCATTAGATCTCGTAAAAGCTAAAGTCAATTTTTTGGCAGGTGGCGGCCTGAAATTTTTCAACAAAAGAAAAGACGGGAAAAATCTTCTCAATGAATTTGCAAAACTGAATTATAACATCGACACACTAAAACTTTCTAAACCGGTTCAAAATAAAAACAATTTTTATCTGCTGGCACAGGACGAACTTCCGAACAAAGTACAAGGCAGAGGAGATTTTCTACCCGAAGCTACACAAACTGCACTTGATTATCTCTCAAAAAACAACAAACCCTTCTTCCTGATGGTAGAGGGTTCATTTATTGATTGGGGCGGCCATGCTAAAGATGCTGATATGATGGTAAAAGAAGTTTTAGATTTTGACAAGACCATCGGTGTGGTAATGAAATTCATTAAAGAAAATCCAAACACTCTTCTGGTCGTCACTGCAGATCATGAAACCGGAGGTGCCAGTATCGGAAAATTCATGGAAAAAGATGCTGCAGGAAAAGAGAAGAATATTAAAGATAAAGTACAGATCAATTTTATAGACAATCAGCACACTGCTGCTCTTGTTCCTGTCTTTGCAATGGGAAAAAGTCAGGAACTTTTCTCTGGGGTCTATCCCAACAATACGATTTATCACAAACTCCTGGATGCATTAAAAAAATCAGGCATCGAATTTAAATAATTTCTAATATAATTACACGGTATGACCTCATTATTCTACAAGACAGGATTGCTGCTTATCCTTTTAGCAGGACTTCAAATTTCTGCACAAGCTCCGAAGGTTCATTCTCACAATGATTATGAACAGACGGTTCCGTTTTGGTATGCATTAGGAGCAGGAGCATCATCTATTGAAGCGGATGTATTTTTTGAAAACAATGAATTATTTGTCGCTCACGATAAAAATGAAATTTCAAAAGAAAGAACTTTTGAAAATTTATATCTGAAACCTGTCGAACAGGCTCTTGAACTTCATCTAAAAAGATCAGAACCTGTGCAGATCTTAATTGATATCAAAACAGAAGCAAAACCAACTCTTCAGAGAATAGTTTCCGAAATCAAAAAGCATCCGAAATTAACTAAGCAGAAGACATTTACTTTTGTTATATCAGGTAATCAGCCAACACCTGAAGAATACAATATGTATCCGGATTTTATAAAATTCGATTATCAGGAGCTTAAAAAGCTTACACCTCAGCAATGGGATAAAGTAGCCATGATCAGTTTAAATTTTAAAAAATACTCAAACTGGAATGGTAAAGGCGGACTGATAGAGAAAGATCTTCCTGTTGTAAGAGGCATTATTAAAGAAGCCAAAACTTTCAATAGACCTATCCGATTCTGGGGTACTCCGGACTCTAAAACCTCATGGGAATTTTTCGTTAGTGCCGGTGTAGATTACATCAATACTGACAGACCGAAAAACTGCGTTGAATACATTTCAACATTAAAATCGAGAACATTTAAAAATACTTACTTCTCAGAAGTTTACACTCCGAAATTTCTTTACGTTAATAAAAACATTCCGGTTAAAAATGTAATTCTGCTCATCGGTGACGGCAACGGACTATCTCAAATCTCATCATCAGTTTTAGCTAACAGGGGACAACTCACGTTAACACAGCTTAAAAACATCGGTCTCATCAAGACATCATCCACTGATAATTTCTCCACCGATTCTGCAGCCGGGGCATCTGCTTTTGCTACCGGAAAGAAAACTAAAAACAGATTTATCGGCGTAAATCCTGATGGAAAAGCTAATAAAAATATTACAGAAATTTTATCTGAAAAAGGATTTAACACCGGAGTCATCACGACAGATGAAATCGTCGGAGCCACTCCCTCAGCTTTCTACGCCCATCAGAAAGACCGAGGTATGGAACAGGAGATTTCTGGAGACCTTACAAAAAGCAGGCTTACCTTCTTCGCAGCAGGCGGAAGTTCAAAAATTCAGCAACTGCCTCAGTTTACAGTAGCCGAAAAACCGGAAGATATCAGGAAAAACAAAGCAGATCGCCTGGCTTACTATTTTTCAGATAAGGGTGTTCCCTCTGTTTTAAAAGGTCGAGGAAACGTCCTGTCTGAAGTGGTCGAAAATGGATTACAGTATCTGAACGCCAAAAACAAACCTTTCTTTATGATGATTGAAGGTGCCCAAATCGACAGTGGAGGCCACAGCAACAGCACAGGAACCATCGTTACCGAAGGAATAGATTTTGACAGGGCTATTACAAAAGCCATACAGTTTGCCGATCAGAACCCGGGAACACTGATCGTGATTACCGCAGACCACGAAACAGGAGGCTTCAGCATTCCTCATGGAGACCTACAGACAAATACAATAGAGGGAGACTTTACCACGGATGATCATTCCGCCACTCTGATTCCTGTATTTTCTTACGGTCCGCAATCGGATCTTTTTACAGGAGTCTACGAAAACAACGAAATTTTTCATAAAATTTTGAAAGCACTACAGATCGAACCGTAGTTTTAAAAATAAAATCAGGAAATGTTTTACGCAAAATATTCATTCAAATAAAAGATAAGACCTGAAATATTCATTTTTCGGTATAACTTTAATAAAAATTTAAACTAAAAAGTTTGGTGATTCTGAAAATTAAAATTCCGAAAACAGGTCCCGTAATCAATTTGAAATATAAACACCTGAAAACTAAATACTAAAGTCTGAGACAATAAAATAACCGTTATCCGTCGACAAAAAAGACTAAAAAAATGTTTTATCGCAAAGAATTTTATATATTTGCACAATCTAACAATTAAAAAAATAATTTACTATGTCAGACATTGCATCAAGAGTAAAAGCTATCATCGCTGATAAGCTTGACGTTGAAGAAACAGAGGTAACTCCAGAGGCTAGCTTCACAAATGATTTAGGAGCTGACTCACTAGATACCGTTGAGTTAATCATGGAATTTGAAAAAGAATTTAACATTCAGATCCCTGATGACCAAGCTGAAAAAATCACTACAGTAGGGCACGCTATCGCTTACATTGAAGAAGTAGTGAATAAATAATATTCTTCAACTAAAGAAAATTTACAAAGTTTATGGAATTAAAAAGAGTAGTTGTAACCGGTTTTGGCGCCTTAACACCCATCGGTAATAATGCGAATGAATACTGGGAAAGCCTTTTAAAAGGTGAGAGCGGAGCCGCTCCGACTACTCTTTTTGATGCCACAAACTTCAAGACAAGGTTTGCCTGCGAAGTGAAAAACTTCGATCCGCTGGATCATTTCGATAAGAAAGATGCAAAAAAAATGGATCGTAACACTCAACTTGGTATGGTGGCTGCCAGAGAGGCAGTGGCTCATTCAAGGATTATGGAAGACAATGTAGACAAGCACAGAGTCGGAGTAATCTGGGGTTCCGGAATTGGTGGTTTAGAAACTTTTGAAACTGAGGTTTTAGGGTGGGCTAACACGGATATTCCAAGATTTAACCCTTTTTTTATTCCTAAAATGATTGCGGACATTACACCGGGACACATCTCAATAGAGTATGGTTTCCATGGTCCAAATTACACAACTGTTTCCGCTTGTGCTTCATCTGCAAATGCATTGATTGATTCTAAAATGCTGATCCAGTTAGGAAAGGCAGACGTTATTGTTTGCGGAGGCTCTGAAGCTGCCGTTACAGCAAGCGGCGTTGGCGGATTCAATGCGATGATGGCACTTTCTACAAGAAATGAAGATCCTCTTACCGCTTCAAGACCTTTTGACAAAGACAGAGATGGCTTCGTTCTGGGTGAAGGTGCAGGAGCAATCATTCTTGAAGAATATGAACACGCAGTAAAGCGTGGAGCAACAATATATGCAGAATTATTAGGGGGCGGTATGAGTGCAGATGCACATCACATGACAGCACCTCATCCTGAAGGCTTAGGAGCTTATCTGGTAATGAAAAACTGTTTGGATGACGCGGGCTTAACTGCTGATGAAGTAGACCATATCAATATGCATGGTACCTCTACTCCATTAGGAGATCTTGCAGAATCCAGCGCTATTTCAAAACTATTTGGTGAGCATGCTTACAACATTCAGATTAATTCTACAAAATCAATGACAGGACACCTTTTGGGTGCTGCCGGAGTTATTGAAGCTATTGCTGCTTTGGGAACCATTATTCATGGTATTGTTCCTCCTACAATCAATCATTTTACAGATGATGAAAAAATCGACAGCCGATTGGATTTCACATTCAACAAGGCTGTAAAAAAAGATGTGAAAGTAGCTATGAGTAACACTTTTGGATTTGGTGGGCACAACGCTTGCGTTCTATTCAAGAAAATCTAATTATCACTGAATGGAGTTACAGAAATACTTCTCTAAATTCCTTCTCAAACAAAGAAAAAAAGTATTAACGGAAAGAGACTATTTCCTGAGCATTGAGCTTAATAAAATTTTAGGCACTCCTGTTCAGAATATAGATTTTTACCGCGAAGCTTTTTCTATTAAAAATTCTTCTAAAAATCAAGACACTAATTACGAAAGGCTTGAGTTCTTGGGAGACTCTGTTTTGGGTACAATTGTTTCTTGTCATCTATTTCATACTTATCCTAAAGGTAACGAAGGATATATGACCCAGATGAAGTCGAAGATTGTAAATAGAAAGAATTTGAATAAATTAGGAGAAGATTTAAAACTTACCGGTCTTTTACAAAAAAACAACAATTCTGCTGCTTTAGGGGAAAATATTTCAGGAAATCTCTTCGAAGCTTTAGTAGGTGCGGTTTATCTTGACTTCCAATACGATACCTGTAAAAAGATTGTACTGGAGCGACTGCTGACGCCATCAGAAATCAATAAGCTTGAAAATAAAATTGTGAGCTACAAAGGTCTTCTGCTGGAGTGGAGTCAAAAGAAAAAACTAAATATCAGGTATGAAACCTGCGAAGAAATTCAGGTGAACAAAAGTATTGTTTTCCGCTGTCACGTGTGGCTAGGCGATGAAAAGATTGCTAACGCGACCGAGACATCCAAAAAGAAGGCTGAAGAAAAATCGGCGCAGAGAGCATTTTATATTTTAAACAAAAAAGAAAATATTCTTGGAAATCCAAAAACTGTATGATCTTGACGATATAGAATCTGAAGATATTACCATTGGCTTGGTAAGATTAGCCAAAAATATACCCGATCATGAGTTTTTTTTCAAAATAAATCAGGGAAACGATCTTACGTTTTCACGGATCAGAGATCTTATTTACAATGGGATTTACTATGATTACTATTTTCCAAGATTTGAAGCCTACCACAAGTTTACCAAGACCTGTTTTACATTTATTTCAAACAAATCTTCAGAAAGTAAACAAAAAAAGTTACAAACCGAACTCTTCACAGAAGAAGAAAACATTAAATTTTTATTAAATAATCAGACAGAAGTAGAATATATTCTGCACAGTCCGGAACAATTCACTGATTTTTCCGTAATTTTGCTGCCTGAAAATCTTGTGTTTCCAATTCAGGATTACAATCTGAGTTCTGAAGAAGAACTTTATCAAATAATACAGTATTATGAATAAGTATTTAAAGAAGACAAAAATTATTGCAACGCTAGGGCCTGCTTCCTCTTCCAAGGAAGTAATGTTGGGATTGATGAAAGCCGGTGTTGACGTATTTAGAATAAATTTTTCACATGCAGACTACGATTTAGTTCGTACTAATATTCAAACCATCAGAGAACTTAATAAAGAATATGGATATTCCGTTGGAATTCTGGCCGATTTACAGGGACCTAAACTGAGAGTAGGCGTTGTAAAAGAAGGATCTTATCTGAATCCCGGAGATATCCTGACATTTACCAATGAAAAAATCGAAGGAGATTCTACAAAAGTATATATGACTTACCAACAGTTTCCTCAGGACGTGAACGTTGGAGAAAGAATTTTGATTGATGACGGAAAATTGGTTTTGGAAGTTCTTGAAACGAATAAGATTGATACGGTAAAAGCTAAAACTATCCAGGGAGGACCACTGAGTTCCAAAAAAGGAGTTAACCTGCCTAATACCAACGTATCGCTTCCTGCACTGACTGAAAAAGATATTCTGGATGCCAACTTTATGCTTGATATGGAAGTTGACTGGATTGCACTTTCTTTTGTACGCCATGCACAGGATATCGTTGATCTTAAAGAATTGATGTCTAAACATCCTAACGGTAAATTTAAAACACCGATCATTGCAAAGATTGAAAAACCTGAAGGTGTAAAAAATATTGACCAGATCTTATTAGAGTGCGACGGACTGATGGTTGCCCGTGGAGATTTAGGTGTAGAAGTTCCGATGGAAGAAGTTCCGGCGATTCAGAAAACATTAGTAGAAAAAGCAAGATTTTATTCTAAACCTGTGATCATTGCTACCCAGATGATGGAAACCATGATCAACAGTCTTACCCCTACAAGAGCTGAAGTAAATGATGTTGCCAACTCTGTACTTGACGGAGCTGATGCAGTAATGCTTTCCGGTGAGACTTCTGTAGGAAGATATCCGATCCAGGTGGTTGAAAACATGGCAAAAATTGTTCAGAATATCGAGCAGACCAATTTTTATCAGCATAAAAACGAACCGATTGAGAAAGACTTCAACTGTATTGACGAAAGATTTATTACCAACCGTGTTTGTCTGGCTGCAGTAAGAATTGCAAAAAGCACCAATGTTTCTGCGATTGTCACTTTAACCAATTCAGGATATACGGCGTTTCAGATTTCTGCGCACAGACCTAATTCTCATATCATTGTTTACAGTGCCAATAAGAGGGTAATCACGATGTTGAATTTACTCTGGGGAGTTCGTGCCTACCATTATGACATGCACAAATCTACAGACGAAACAATTATCCAGGTGAATATGCTTACGCATAATCACGGCTATATAGAAACAGGAGATTTTGTAATCAATATCAATGCTACTCCATCTTATGAAGGCGGCAAAACGAATACTTTGAGATTAACAACCGTTTAATCTTCATTGACATAAAGAAAAAACTCCCGGAAATCCGGGAGTTTTTTGTTATTTTCCTAAAATGGTTTTTGCCGTCACAAACTCTTTTAGAGCCAGTAAAGAAAGCTCAGTTCCGTAACCCGAGGATTTCGTACCTCCGAAAGGGAATCGGGGATCAGAACTGGTCATTCTGTTGATATTGACAGTTCCGGATTCTAACCCGTTTATAAAAAACTGTTGACGTTCCGTATTTTTGGTCCAGACTGAATTTGATAATCCAAAAGGAATATTGTTAGCCAGTTTCAGAGCTTCATTATCATTCCCGGCAATCATAATCATTCCAAGAGGACCGAATAATTCTTCCTGTAAAATAGGATTTCCCTCTTTGACAATGATTAATCCTGGATTAAATTCATTATCAGAAACTCTTTCCAGAGGGATCAGTGCTTCTGCACCATGATCTAAAGCTTTCTGATATTGTTTTTCAAGGTCATCCGCCAGATCGGCTCTTGCCATCCCTCCCAATTTTGTATCTTTATTCATTGGGTCTGCCGGAGTGTATTTTTTATATTCTTCTATAAATTTTGGAAGGAAGTCAAATTCGATATTTTCCTGAATAATAAATCTTTTTGCTGCCACGCATGTCTGCCCGCAGTTTTGTAACCGTGCCAACGCACCAACTTTTGCAGCTTCATCAAGATCGGCATCGTCTAAAACAATAAAAGCGTCACTTCCACCCAACTCAAGTAGGGATTTCTTGATCTTCTGCCCTGCAATAGATGCGACCTCAGCACCTGCTTTTTCACTTCCGGTAAGACTTACACCTTTGATCAGAGGATGCTCAAGAATCTCTTTTACTTCTTTGTGCCCCACTTCAAGATTCTGAAAAACACCTTTCGGAAAACCTGCTTCCAAAAATATTTTTTCAATAGCGTCTCCACTTCCAAAACAGATAGAGGCATGTTTAAGAACTACTGTATTTCCTGCCAGTATTGCAGGTGTTGCAAATCTCAAAACCTGCCAGAAGGGAAAATTCCAGGGCATTACTCCCAGGATCACCCCTTTCGGCACATAATGAATTTCAGAAATAGAATATTCAGAATCAATTTTTTCAGGCTGCAGAACGTTGTCTGCTTCTGCATAATAACCCATCATTAAAGCACACTTTTCCACTTCCGAAATAGATTGTGAAATGGGCTTGTTCATTTCTTTCGTTATGATCGCACCAAATTCTTCTGATTGAAATTTAAATAATTCAGCGGCTTTTGCTATTAATTTCTGTCTGTCTCCGAAGGAAAAATTTTTCCAGACTTTAAAAGCATCATCAGCTTTTAAGAGTTTATTTTCTATTGATTGTTCCATACTAATTTGATCAAAAATTCTAAACGAATTTGCTGCCTTTAGAAAAAGCAGCTGTAAAGCAACAAAATATGTTTCTCAGTAACATAAAAAAAAGGATGATAATTTCTATTGATTACATTAATCCTTTAAATCATCAGCCATTCGTTTACCAGGCTTGCCGCCAGTTTTGCCGTTCTGTCCTGAATATCAAATTCGGGATTGACTTCAGCAACATCAAGAGCGATCAGCTTATTACTTTTCAGAATATGTTTGTAAAAATGCATAAAAGCTGCATCTGCAAATATTCCGTTATAAGCTGCAGCTGAAACTCCCGGAGCAATTGATGCATTGAAAACATCCATACAAATGGTTAAGTAGAGAACATCTACGGATTCCACTAGCTCGGTGATACGTTCATAAACTGACGGAAGGTTTTCAAAAAACAATTCATCTGCCAAAATATATTTCATTCCCAAATGATGAGCGGTATCAAATAATTTCAGCGTATTTGAATTTCTCTGAATCCCAATATGTAATGTATAATTATTTTCATCCTGTACAATCTGCCAGAATCCAGTTCCCGAACTCGCTCCGATTCCATCTTCAGGTTTTCGGTTATCAAAATGAGCATCAATATTAATAATCCCGATTTTTTTATCAGGAAAAGCATTCCTGATTCCTGAATAATGGGCATAGGTCAACTCATGTCCCCCGCCCAAGACCAAAGATTTTCCACCTTTAGCAAGAACCTTCGATACTTTTTCCGCCAAATCATATTGAGCGCTTTCCAGGTCTTCGTCATTACAGGTAACATTTCCAAAATCAAGCATCGAAAAATCCGGAAAGATCACCGGAAAATTAACCATGTTTTTTCTGATTACATCGGGTGCATTTTTCGCACCTGTTCTTCCTTTATTTCTTCTTACCCCTTCATCAACAGAAAACCCGTGTAAAACGAAATCATTCGTTGAAACAAGATCGTAATTATTTACTTCCTGTACCCTTTGAAAAATCCTGTGGTGCAAAGGTTCATCACCGTCTAATCTTCCTTGCCAGATCATATTCATTAATTTTGATTTAAATTGTAGCGTTCAAAACTTTGCCAGTACTTGTCTTTATAAATTTCAAGTGACATCTTGTATTCGGGATATTCTTTTATGATTTTCTGAAGAATTTTTGATGCTGACCTGAAATCTTTACCTGCAAAGTAAGTCTCTTTTACATTATCTGCACTTTCTCTGCCAATGTATAAATTTCCGTCTTCAATTTTCATTTCATTCATCATCTGCTCTTCGATCTTATTCAATTTTTCGTAGTCTTCCCTAGCAGGAAGACCGTTATTATCTTTTCCGTCGTAATAACTTTTCACGACCGAGATCCATGGATAAGAAGCTTTTGAATCATATTCCAGCAACGAGGTATTAACGGTTGCAATGAGAGGAAGACCATTTTGAAGGCTGGCTTCAAAAACGGAAAATTTATCCTCGTCATCATAACTTTTTATATTGCCATATTTTTCTGTGAATTCTCTTTCTCTCCACTGCAGATAATCTTTCAGCTTGGCCAACGGGATGAGATCACTGATTGCCTCGCTTTTATCTATAACATTAAAGGTATCAATCTGTGTTGCAAAATTTAATTCACCTAAAAAGTTATCTAAAAATATACAGACCCCAGTGACTACGGAATTTTTATTATCAGAATTTATTGCATCGTAAACAAAGGTTATATCAATTTCATCCGGATAACCTTCAATCTCATTGGCATAAAAGTGAATATTATCTGTAGTGAATTTGTTACCGTCCATCTGAATTCCACTGTCCAGATTCATTTCAGGCTTTAATGCCGTAAATTTCCAATGCTGTAATTTTGGAGCAGAAGCGATAATTTCTTCAGCAAATACGATGTTTTTTATTTCACCCTCTGCGGTAATGATCAGTTCTGCAGTTGTCTCATTACTCATTCCTGCAAGAAAATAAAAGCCTTCGTTGATCCGGCGAAGTTGAGAAGAAATCAAATCAAAAAAACCGGTTTCAACATTCTCCCGGTTTTTCACAACTTTATAAAAATCATCTTCCTTCGTCAGAAACCAGTTCCAGAAATCCTGATAAGTCTCTATCTTCTGATCACTGTTTTCACTTTTTCTTTTAAAAGCCTTATCAAAAATGCCCATCTTACTTTATTTTATCTCCATTAATATAGACATTCTCAGCCTTTAAACTTCCCTGATAATAAAGTACATTCTGAAAATTATCTGTTTTGTAGCTTACGAAATCAGCTTTAAAACCTTTTACCAGTCTACCTCTGTCTTGTAAACCCAGTGCAAAAGCAGATCGAAAGGTCATCCCCGCCAAAACTTCTGCAGTTGTTAACTTTTCATATGTTGCCAAAATTGAGGCCTGCGTAATTAAATTTCCCATAGGGGCCGAACCGGGATTCCAGTCACTTGCTATTGCCAGAATAGCACCGGCATCCAAAAGTTTCCTCGCCGGGGTAAATTTTTCTCCTAATCCTAAACTGGCTCCGGGAAGTGCTGTAGCAACAGTATCTGACTGAGCCAGAAACAGAATATCTTCGTCAGCAGTTGCTTCCAGGTGATCAGCAGATTTCGCTCCCACTTCAACCGCAATTCTCGAACTTCCAGGTGTAAACTGATCTGCATGAACTGTAATTTCAAAACCTAAATTTTTAGTTTTTAACAAAAAATCTTTGCTTTCATCTGGCTGAAAAGCTGATTTCTCAATGAAAATATCAACTCTTCCGGAGAGGTTCTCTTGTTTGACTTTTGGTAAAATTTCAGTCAGAATGTAATCCAAATATGCTTTGTTATCACCTTCAAAATCTCTCGGTTTCAAATGTGCCGAAAGACATGTCGAAATGAGTGTAGCATGAGTCTGTGACTGTGCAATTTTAATGATCCTGAGCATTTTCAATTCACTGTCTACATTTAAGCCGTAACCACTTTTCACTTCAATGGTCGTAATTCCTAAAGAAATTAATATGTCTATTCTTTTTAGTAAGCTTTGAAGCAGTTCCAACTCCGTCGCATTTCTTGTATGTTGTACAGAGCTCCAGATACCGCCTCCGTTTTCTGCAATTTCAAGATAAGTTTTTCCTGCATTCCGCATTGCAAAATCATTGGCCCGGTTTCCTCCAAAACAGATATGGGTATGAGAATCAACAAAAGCCGGCATAATGATCTGTTCTCCTTCTACAGATTCAATCTGTATATTTTCGTGCTCAGATTTTAATGTCTCAAAGTTTCCTATATCTTGAACAGTACCGTTATTTACGATAATTCCACCGTCAATAATTACTTCTAGTTGTTCATCAGAAAGTTTTCCTCTTAAAGAAAGGTTGGCAAGTGTTACTACCTGCGTGAAAGGTCCGATTAATTTCATTTGTATAGTTTAAAAGCTAAAGTTCAGATCAATAATGTTTATCATCGTACTCTGCAACGGATATTTGAAGTTGACAGTATAAGCATCAGATTGATCTTTCAAAAGAATTCCGGCTCAAAAACCAGGCTAAGTGTTCCAAAGCATAATTCTATTTTCAAAAATACTTAAAATATCTCTTGTTCTCAAATCTTAATTTTACTCTGTCACAGTCATGAAACCCTGACCTAAATTTCTTATCTTTGAAGTAAATGAAATGAATTAATGCCAGATTTTTTACATCCTGATAAGGAAAATTATTCCGATGACGAACTCGTACAGGAAGAAAAAATTCGTCCGCAGAGTTTTAAAGATTTTGCCGGACAGAGAAAAACGTTAGAAAACCTGGAGGTTTTTGTGGCTGCTGCAAAGAATCGTGGCGGTGCGCTTGATCATGTGCTTCTCCATGGTCCCCCGGGTTTAGGTAAAACTACTTTATCCAATATTATCGCAAACGAACTGGGTGTAAACTGTAAAATCACTTCAGGTCCTGTTTTGGACAAACCGGGAAGTTTAGCAGGTCTTCTTACCAATCTGGAAGAAAATGATGTTCTGTTTATTGATGAAATCCACCGTCTTTCTCCGATTGTCGAGGAATACCTTTATTCTGCAATGGAAGATTACAAAATCGACATCATGCTGGAAACGGGTCCAAATGCAAGAAGTGTACAGATCAGTTTAAATCCGTTTACGTTAGTGGGTGCAACAACCAGAAGCGGAATGCTGACAAAACCAATGTTAGCGAGATTCGGAATTCAGA
The DNA here is from genome assembly GCF_057180465.1 of Chryseobacterium sp. HNCC26DJ238. NCBI lineage: Bacteria > Pseudomonadati > Bacteroidota > Flavobacteriia > Flavobacteriales > Weeksellaceae > Chryseobacterium > Chryseobacterium sp. HNCC26DJ238. The sequence continues at coordinate 155,479 of NZ_JBXUGI010000007.1, read as the reverse complement.
GCAGACTGGAATATTATTCTGTAGAGCTTCTTTCAACCATCATTATAAGAAGTGCCAGAGTTTTGGGAGTTACCATTTATGAAGATGCAGCTATTGAAATAGCAAGAAGAAGCCGAGGTACACCTAGAATTGCCAACGCTTTACTGAGGAGGGTACGCGATTTTGCAGAGATCAAAGGAAATGGAGAAATTGAAATCAATATCACAACCTACGCTTTAAATTCTTTAAATGTAGATGAATTTGGTTTAGATGAAATGGATAATAAAATCATGCGGGTAATGATTGAGAATTTCAAGGGGAAACCTGTTGGAATTTCTGCTTTGGCAACTTCAATTGCTGAAAATCCTGAAACGCTGGAAGAAGTATATGAACCGTTTTTAATTCAGGAAGGTTTCATCATCAGAACGCCAAGAGGACGTGAGGTAACAGAGAAAGCTTACCGACATCTGAATATAGCCATTCCAAGAAATCCGGGAGAATTATTTTAATACAATGTTTATACCTAAGATCTATAAAAGTGAAGATGAGCATCTGATGAAAAAAATTATCAGTGAAAATGCGTTTGCCTTATTAATCTCGTCAAAAGAAAAAATAAGAGCAACGCATTCTATGATGCTGCTGAATGAAGAAGATCCTGACCGTTCATTTATTGAAACCCATATCTCAAGAGCCAATCCGCAGGCAAAAACTTTAAACAATGAAGACGAAGTCCTCTGTGATTTTTTAGGAGCGCATGCTTATATTTCCAGCAGCTGGTATGATCATCTCAACGTTTCGACCTGGAATTATGAAGCAGTACAGATTTCCGGAAAAATCGAGCTCATGAATCAGGATGAGCTTTATAACCATCTCGAAAAACTAACTGCAAAGTATGAACAGCCTCAAAAGTGTCCGGTCTTTGTCAAAGATATGGACAAAGAGTTTATAGAGAAAGAAATAAAAGGAGCTTTAGGAATTAAAATATTCCCAACGGAAATTTACATCAATCAAAAGCTTTCTCAAAACAGAAAAGAACGGGATTATCAGAATATTATTTTAAATTTAGAAAATTCTGAAGATGAAAACAGCAAAAAAATTGCTGATCAAATGAAATCAATACAAAATCAAATAACAATATGAAACTATATCCTATCCAGTGTGGAAAATTCAAGCTCGACGGCGGAGCGATGTTTGGAGTCGTCCCAAAAAGCCTATGGGAAAAAACGAATCCGGCAGACGAAAGAAACCTGATTGAATTGGGAACACGTTCTTTACTAATAGAAGACGGGAAAAAGCTGATCCTCGTGGACTGTGGTCTCGGCAATAAGCAGGATGATAAATTTTTTGGTCATTATTCACTGTGGGGCGATGATCATTTAGATAAAAATTTACAGAAATACGGTTTTGTAAAAGAAGATATTACGGATGTTTTTTTAACTCATTTACATTTTGACCATTGCGGTGGTGCTATTGAATGGAATGATGACAGAACAGGTTACCGGCCTGCTTTTAAAAACGCTCAGTTCTGGACTAACGAAAATCACTGGCAATGGGCAACAGAACCTAATGCAAGAGAAAAGGCAAGCTTTCTCAAAGAAAACATTCTTCCCATTCAGGAAAGCGGGCAACTGGGGTTTTTACCGCTCCCTGCCACTGGAAATTACGGATTCAGTCCTGACCTTAAGATGGATATTATATTTGTTGACGGCCATACCGAGAAGCAAATGCTTCCGGTAATACAATATCAGGAAAAAACAATTGTGTTTGCAGCCGATCTTATTCCGACAGCAGGTCACATTCCACAAGTATATGTGATGGGTTATGACACCAGACCATTGCTGACCATAGAAGAAAAAGCCAGATTTCTGAAACAATGCGTTGACAATGATTATTTACTCTTTTTTGAACATGATGCCCACAATGAACTGGCCAGTCTAAAAATGACCGAAAAAGGAGTTCGGTTAGATGAAACATTTAGCTTTAATGAAGTTTTTGGTTATTAATTATGGAAGAATTACTTACAGAAACCCAGAAAGCAGACCCTGATTCAGCCCCGAAAATAATTGGTCTTACAGGAGGAATCGGTTCAGGTAAAACAACGGTAGCCCGATATATTGAAGACTGTGGTTTCCCGGTCTATTATTCTGACGACAGAGCTAAAACAATAGTGAATGATCATGAAGAAGTAAGAAACAGGATCAGGGAACTTTTAGGAACACAGGCCTATGACGAATCAGGCATTTACAACAGAAAATTCGTTGCCGGGAGAGTTTTTAATGATGATGAGTTACTTCACAGGCTCAATGAAATTATTCATCCCGCAGTACGTTTGGATTTTGAACAGTGGGTATCACAACAGACCAAGTATCTGGTTTTTAAAGAAACTGCGTTGCTGTTTGAGCTTAAATTGCACCTCCAATGTTATAAATCGCTTCTGGTTACCGCAGAAGACAATATCCGATTAAAAAGAGTGATGGATCGGGACGGAAAGACCTACCGTGAAGTAGAGACAGTCATGAATAATCAAATGCCTGAAAAGGATAAAATAAAACAGGCAGATTATATAATTTATAACAACACTAATCTGGATGATTTAAAAGAACAGACAGAACGAATTATTTTTGAAATTGAATAGAAATCTGAAGATAATTTAACCGTACATTACCATAAACCGCTTGTTAATCAGCGGTTTTTTTTATACATCTTACCGCTGTGGGTAAAAAAAATAAGCTCTCATTCCTGAGAGCTTATTTTTATATAAGAAGTTATCTGATTACTCTTTAATAAATTTCTTCTGTACAGTTCCCTGAACATCTTCTATGTCGATAACATACACTCCGTTGATCAATCTGCTTACATCAATCTTATTGTTTAAGATTAATCCCGTAGATACCATCTGTCCGGCAGAACTATAAATTTTATAATTCGCTTTCTTACTGATATTTTTAACGTTCAGAACGGTCTTCACCGGGTTAGGATAGATTAGGATATCTGTTTGATTAAGTGAGTTTGGAATGGTCTGTTTAGAAATTCTGACAGTGTAGTCTTCTACTTCGCCATTTGGAAAGCTCAGACAATTTACCGGAATTCCGTCTTTCTGCATTGCCACTCTCATCACTACATATTTATAATCTGTCATACTTACAAATGCATCTGCAGGAACACTGAAGGTAGCAGTTGCTGTAGGATTTGTATTCGGTCCGTCAGCCAGGATTCTCTCATCTAAATCGAAAGTTCCATTTCTGTTGAAGTCAATCCAGACTGCAACTCCTGTACTCGCTCCTGATGATGACGTTTTATCAATAATAATTTGATTACCTGCAGATCCCTGAATCATTTGAATATGATTTTTAACAATCCCTGTAAAATCAGAATAGTTTGAAGCAACTGACTCATTGATCATCTCCGGTTTACCTGTTGGCTTAGCCGTTACTTTTGAAATATACTCTGCTGCAGAACTGCTTGAAGACATCTGACAGTATACAACTGTCGGCGTCGTAAAGTAATATGGAGGAGTAAAATTACCCGGCGTACCGCTGCAGATATTAGCCACCTGCATTTCATATTTTGTCAGTTCCAATAATCCTGTTATTGTATAGGTATTCGTATTAACATTGATATTCGTCCAGCTTGGAATTCCCACTTTTCTATATCTCAATGTATAACTGCCCGTAGCTCCCGGACCTGTGTAAGCAGCCCATACTACTTCAGCGCTTGTTGGTGTAAGCGTAGTTATGGTTAATCCCGGAGGTGCTATTTCACAAACTCTAACTGTTGTAAATACCTGAGGATTTGACCATGGGTTTGGAGTTGTTGAGGCAATACACTTATTTCTAACCTGTACTTCATAGGTTTTGAATGAAGTTAATCCGGTAATCGTATAACTGTTAAGAGGTGGTTGTGGTACCGCAGGAGTATTCCAAGGAATAGTTCCAACCTCTCTCCACTGCAGTTCATAAGTTGCACCTGATGCAACAGGATTCCATGTCACTAATGCAGAAGTAGGAGTGATCTGTGTTATGGTAACGTTTGGAGGCGTCGGATCACATTTAGTAAGAAACTCATTATGAGAATAAACTCCAATAGTATTTCCAGCATTACATACCGCTGCAACCTCTACCTCATAATTGGTTACAGGTAATAAAACACCTGCAAAAGTATAAGTCTGGGTCGTTCCAGGAACTGCCGCCACATCTATAGGACCTGCTGCCGGAAGCCAGTTAGCTGAACCTACCGGTCTGTATCTGATTTTATAATTTGCTCCGCCAATATCCTGAGGCCACGTAATGGTAGCAGAATTATAGGTTATAGAAGCTGGTGTCACTGTAACGACAGGTGTAGCTGTACTACAAACTCTCAGTACAATATTATCAATTGCCGCCGGAGGCTGAACACCACCGAAGCCATCGTTTCTCCATTCAAATACCAAACGCATTACAGTACCTGCAAAAGCACTTAAATTAAGGTTTGCATTGGAATAAGACTGCCATGTACCCTGAAGGTTATACTGCCCTATTAATACTCTTCCAGGAGCTGCTGTAATCAATGTTCCCGGAGTTGGTAAAAAGTTAGACGGTACTAACCATACCTGTAAATAGTCAATTTTAAATGTAGTTCCTTCACCCTGTCCCTTCCAGTCGAAAGAGAAAGTTGCGATTGTCGTTCCGGTAGGAATTGTAATATCTCTATATGCCTGTACTGTGCTTGCCGTATGAGTATAAGCATTAGTTACCCCATTATCATTTGATATATATAATGACTGTGCAGGATTTCCGGCAGCACTGCCACGAACCCATTTATTGGTCTGGGTACCGTTTAACAATCCTAAATCATTACCTGTTGTAAAGTTTTGGATATAAGGAAGTGTGGCAGGAATCTGAGTAGTCATTACAGAAACCGGCTCTGATAGATCACTCTGATTTGTCGCACTGCACAAAGCTTTAACCCAAACATTATACATTGTACTTGGATTTAACCCCGGAATAGTATAACTCGTACTTGTACCTGGTATACCTGTTATCTGAGGAGTTGCAGGAGGAGTTGTCGTTGTACTGTAAAAGATCTGGTATCCATTGGCAGGCTGCACTGTAGGAGGTGTCCATGAAACAGTAGCCGTATTTCCTGTTGACCCTGTAGATATAACTCCTAAAGGTTCAATACAGGTAGGAGCAATTCTCAATCTGAAGTCATCAACTCCTAAGTACCAAGGGGCACCTGTTGAAGACACATTTACTCCGAAATTATAAGTTCCGGAAGCAGTAGGCGTATAAAATAACTTGTATTGTGTATAAGCGCTCGTCCCCTGAGTTGCATTAATGAATGCTCCCAAACTAACGGCTCCTGTGGTAGACTGCGAAGTATTCACCAAAACATTACCGGTATATCCTATATAGCTGGCAGTGGTTCCGCCTGTATTATAATAGAAAGAAAATTCATAGGTCGTACCTGCAGTCAATGCAAATCCCGGAGTCCATAACTGGCTTGCATTGGTATTACCATATTGAATTCTTACATAATTAGGAGTAGATCTCGGACCTGGAGATGTAGTAGAAAAAACGGCACTTGATGATGTCCAAGCGCTGGTTCCTGTAACCTGAGTCCAGCAAACAGGCAGTATCCCTGCCCCCAGTGATGTCATTGCATCAAAATTCTCAGTCCAAGGTAACACGGTAACCGGAGAACAAACTGTTCTGAAATTTCTTTCAGTACAAGATGCAGAAGTCGAATTTGCATTATACGAATTAACTTTATAGAAATATTGCGTACTGTTTGCCAATGGGGTTGTAAAAGTGTAAGAAGTTACATTTCCCAAGTCAATATTATTCAAAACATTTGTTCCTCCTGTGGTAGTACCTACAGTAAGTCTGTAGCCTGTAGCTCCCGGTACAGCAGCCCAGGTAATACTAGGTGTAAGAGATACACCAGCCGCTCCCGCAGCCGGAGCAGACACTGTTGGACAAGGAATTGTCTTTGTTGTAAAACTTCTTTCTGAACAAGTCGCTGATGGATTTGTAGCACTGAATGAACTAATCGTATAGTAATACTGAGTATTATACAATAACGGAGTTGTAAGCGTATACGTAGTTACATTTCCTACATTTTGGTTATTGACAATATTTGTTCCTCCAGGAGTTGTTCCTACAGAAATTCTGTAACCAGTTGCACCGTTAACGGCACCCCAGGTAAATACAGGCAGTATATCAACTCCTGTAGCTGCGGCTGCAGGTGCTGAAACAGTAGGACATGCAGGAATCGGACTTGGAGCCAATCCTAAAATAGTAACTGCAGAATTATAGCCGTTTCTTCCTCCCGCTGTAGGTGGTGTTGCAGGATCCGGATTTGTTGTATCACTTCTATAATAAATTGATCTGTTTGCTGTCGTATTATATACATACATTGCTTCTGCAAAGCCATTAGAATCATAATTTGGTGATCCTTCTTTTGCAGCAATTACCAAATTACTGGTATTATTATATGCAAAAGGAGCTGTAAAAGTAATTTCCACAACACCTGCATTATTCGTAACGGTTCCTGTAAACACCTGAGTAAGGCCTGCTACAGGAATCCAGTCTGTGGCGGAATCAAATGCCGTTTTTGTAGTATGTCCTACATATACCGTCCAGTTTGATGAATTGGTAAGAGTAGAAGAGGCATTTAAATAAAACTTTAACCCGGTTATATTTCCGGCGGCGGCGGCATTGATTTCTGTTTTAGGAAAAATCTGCTGAACATAAGAATATCCATAATAAGTACTAATAGGAGCAATACCCGTAGTAGTACTTCCGACACCAAGATTAATCTGGGCATTCATAAATGTGACTATAAACAATAGACACGAGAATAGAAATTTCTTCATAAATAGTAAATTAAGAATCCAATGAAGTATTAAAATGAGTTTTAAATCTATCAGTATGTTTATCCTCTAAATTACTGATATTATTTGTTTTGAACCAGGTTTCCGTAGTAGAAAAAAGGTATAGTTGCAATTTCTGATATCTAATAAAATAAGTCTTTTTTACCAAAAAATTTATCAAAAAATAGTGAAATTGCATTAAAGATGTAAAGAATTTCCGCATAGGCAATATTTATTATTAAATACAAATCTAATCATTTTTTGTTATTTGGTGATATTTTTAACTATTTTTTTTATTACTACCACACAAAAATCTCACTTATGATTACATAATAAAATAAATCCCCAGTAAAAACTGAGGATTTATTAAATATTAAGATGTTTTATTATTTCTTAATGAATTTGGAATTGAAAGCTTCCCTTCCTTTATCATCAATAGAAATGACATAGTTACCTTTGATTAAAGAAGATACATTAATCTTCCCGTCATTGATAGAACCACTATTTACCAACTGTCCTGTCACACTATAAATTTTATAGGTTGCTTTATCTGAAACTTTTGTAACATTTAAGAAATCAGTTACAGGGTTAGGATAGATCTGAATACCATTATTTGGATTAGATGTCTCATTTGTTGATAATGCTGATGATACGATAACATTGTAATCCTCAACTTCACCGTTAGGGAAAGATCCACAAGCAAAAGAATCTGGTATTGTAGCACCTATACTTGCAGCATTTAACAAAACAGTCACTACTCTCATTCTTAATGGAGCATTTAAAATTGCTGTTGAAGGAACAGCAAACGCTCCCGTTTTAACATTTTGTCCAAGTACTAAAGTTGTTCCTGGCATATTTAAAACTCTTTCATTTGAATCAAATACACCATTTCTGTTAAAATCAATCCATACAGCCATTGCATTATTTACAGCACCAACATTATTTACTGTAAGGGATACACTTATGGTATTATTTGTACTGTTAGGTACTAAGACTGCTTGTAAAGACGGATTGGCAGTAAAGTCTGAATAAGTGGTACCCACTGTTGTATTATTTACAGATGCCAATGTAACATTAGAAATGTAGTTAAATTGTCCACTGTTACTTGCTGCAGTACAATATGTTATTGCTGTTGTGGAGAAGTTTGTAGAAGCTGAATAAGCTCCAGAAATTCCTGAACATACAGCAGATACCTGAACTTCGTAAGCAGCCCCATCAGTCAAACCTGTTAATGAAATTGACGGTGCGGTAGAAGTTGTTTGCTGCCAGATAGACTGACCTACTATTCTGTAACGAATATTGTAAGTAGCATTTAAAATTGGTGCCCAGCTTACAGTAGCACTACTCGCAGTAATATTACTTGCAACTACGCCCGTCGGAGCAGAACCATTACACGAAGCAAATGCTGATACATTAATCTGTCCTATAGCATAAAATACATTATTTATAGAAGAGACTCTTAATTTAATAGTCTGACCATTGAGCGAAGCTGGAAAACTAAAGTTTTCAGTTCCGTCATTTGCCGTAGAAGCTGATAACACTGTCCATGTAGTACCGTTATTCGTTGTGTAATCAATTTTAACATTAGCAACGTTGTAAGGTGCAGCAGATGTACCTGCAACATCCCAATCAATAGGTGTAGGAGCTGTGGTATTTGCTGCTTGGGAATTTACTTTGAATGGTCCATCATTACCAACAATAATTGTCTGTTCTGCAAATTCACTTTGCTGCTGAGTAGGAATAACATTATTATCTCTCACTGTAACTACAAATTTAGTAGTTCTCGCAACTTTAGAAACAGATTCCCATCCATTATTAGCATTATCTAAAACACCATTTAGAACTGATGTCAACTTAGGAAAATATCTTGAAGGGCTTGTCGTAGGAGTGAGTGATCTGAAAGTAGCACCTGTAGTAGTTGATCCTATATTGTTTTTGTTAATTACTACTAATGCATTATCAGCCTCTTCCCACATATAGTTAATCGGATCATTTTCAGGATCTGTAGCAGATGCTGTCAAAACAAATGCAGTTCCTTTAGGGATATTGTACGTTGGCAAAGCTGCAATCACCGGTGGATTATTTGCAATTGTTGTTTCAACGTCACAGGTTTTAACACCTAAATTTGTCTGAATTTGCGAGATACTCACTTTATGGAAAAAGGGATCTGAGTTTGGCTGAACATCTGTATTTGCACCGGTAATCCCAGCATATCCCATGATTGTTGATCCTGAACCTGGTTCTACATTTGTAGAAGATCCTTCTAATGCATGCGCAAATGTATGGGTTCCTCCTAACTGATGACCCATTTCGTGAGCTACAAAATCAATATCAAAAGCATCCCCTACCGGATTTGTACTTTGTGTGAATGCAGATCCTTTTCCGTAAGCCGTCTGCAAATTAGGATTTGTAGAAGTTGGGGCTATACAAACACAACCTATACAGCCTGCGTTACCATTGTTACCTGCTGCATTAAACACATGTCCTATATCATAATTAGCACTTCCGACAACACTTGAAGATAAGACTTGCTGAAGTTCAAAATTGAGATTAGTATTATAAGGATCAGTTGCAGCATCAAGATAGATGATATCCGGAAAATTTTGTACATTTAAGTGTAATGCCAGATCCTTTTCAAATACAAAATTCACACGAGTCATAGTCGCATTTATTGCTGCTAAAGCTAAAGCTTTTGTACCGCCATGAAACGTCGTATATTCTCCAGTAGCAGACATTGCCAATCTCATCGTTCTATATTTCTTATCAGAACTTTTTCCAAAATCTGAAAATTGATTATTAAATGACTGTCCGGAAACTTTTAATTCATTTAATTCCGCTACTGCACCAGGATTTTCAGAAGTAGTACATGTAAAAGATTTGCCTTCGGGATTGTTTGATTTTGGATGAACTGCGTAAAGAGTTTTCGAAGAATCCTGAGCATCGATAAATTCGTATTCACCGGCTTTACTCATCATCGATTGGAAATCGTTGGGTGCTATTGAAAATCTAACAAACTTTGTGGGATCTTCAACACCTACACCTGCATACGAACCTAACTGATATTGGTCTGCCAATTCTTTAACCATAACGGGAAAACTATAAACAGCAAATTTTTCGACTTTGCCTTCCAATGTTGGTAAAGAGATATAAACAGGTTTTGCGTCAGGCCCGCTCTCCTGCGCATTTCTTAACTGAGATTTAAGTTGATCTAAATCTAATTTGTAATAAACTGCAAGATTAGCAGGTTTTATACTCGACACTCTTTTTTTTGTATCTAATTTCGGAGTGGCAGGCGTCCATTGCGCAAAAGCAGAAACACCAATCACACTACAAAACAAAGCAGTAAGCATTTTTTTCATATAATTGAATTATTTTTTATTTTCCAAATATAGTATTAATTATACATTAAATATTTATATAAGTAACCGAAAATTATTAAAATTTTGATAATTATAATTTAATCTGTAAACAGTACTTACTAAAACTGATGGTCAAAATGAATTTTCATTTCAGTTAAAAGCCCTTTAATAGATGGTTTTCAAAAAAAATCCGCCTGCACAAATTGTGAGGCGGAGTGTTATTAATTATATTGAATTATTTCTTGATAAATTTCGATCTGAATAAATCTTTTCCTTTTTCTTCAATGGTAATAACGTAAGCACCTTTTATCAATGAAGAAACATTGATTTTTCCGTCATTGACATTTCCGTTTCCAATCAACTGACCTGCTGCGCTATAAATTTTATATGCAGCTTTATCAGAGACATTGGTAACATTTAAAATCTCACTTACCGGATTAGGATATATCCGGATATTGTGGTTTGCACCAATAACATCATTTACACCCAAAACATTCGCAACAATAACATTATAATCTTCTACTTCACCGTACGTGAAAGAAGTACATGCAGCGGGTACGGAATTATAACGTAACGCAACTCTCATTTTTAATGTTTTGTTCAATACAGCAGTTGACGGAACGGTAAACGTAGAAGTCACCGGGGTTGCTGCACTCGCTGCAGAATTCATAACCATTTCACTGGTTTCAAATGTTCCATTCCTGTTAAAATCAATCCAAACCGCAACTCCTTCATTATACGTCAGGTCGGTCCATGTTTTACTTACCGAAACAGTATTGTTTGTTGAGTTGGCAACAAGATTCACAATTTTAGAAACATCTGTACCATAATCTGTATAGGTAGCAGCACCTGTTGTATTATTAAGATTTGATAAAGTAACATTTGAAATGTACTCATCTCCGGGATCCGCAGAAGTCTGGGCACAATAAACGACAGTCGATAATGTCACAAACTGAGCTAAAGGACTGTAACTACCTGTGGTACCTGAACAAACGGCAGCAATCTGCACATCGTACTTCATGCCTTCTTCCAAACCATTTAAAGTAACACTGTTAGTAGCTGATGTCACTTGCGTCCAGGTAGTTTCAGTGAATTTTTTATACCTGATCTGATAAGTGGCATTAACAATAGAATTCCAATTAAGAACAGCAGAAGACGAAGTGACATTGCTTACAGTTACATTCGTTGGCGCGCTTCCGTCACAACTTGCCGCTGCTGTTACCAGAATCTGTTTCACAGCATAAAACACATTTCCAACAGATGAAATTCTAAGCTTAATATTCTGTCCATTCAGGGAAGCCGGAAAAGCAAAACTTTCACTACCGTCATTTGGAGTTGAAGCAGACAGGACAGTCCACGTTGTTCCGTTATTTGTTGTATAATCAATCTTAACATTGGCCACATTATAAGGCGCAACATTGGTATTGACAACATCCCAATTAACTGGTGAAGTTGCAGTGTTGTGATAAACCTGCGCTGTATTAACTTTAAAAGGGCCATCATTCCCTACCATTAGCGTAATGATATCACTCTGTGTCTGTTGAGAAGTACTTGTTGGATTATTATCTCTCACGGTAACCACAAAATTAGTTTCTCTGGCAACATTAGAAACGGTTTCCCAATCTGCAGGAATGGTAAGATTTCCATTTAAGACAGATGATAATTTTGGAAAATATCTTGTTGGTGATGTTGTAGGAATTAATGATCTGAAAAGAGCTCCTGTAAGGTTATTTCCCGTAACACCTGTTACCGATGTCGAAGCAGAGTCAAACTGCTCCCAGGTGTACGTCATAGGATCTCCCTGCGGATCAGTGGCAGATGCAGTTAGCACAAATGCCGTTCCCTTAGGAATTGAATAATTCGTAAGCGGTGCAATAACAGGAGGATCATTTACAACGGTTGTTTCCACATCACACGTTTTATCCATAAGATTCTCTTCAACCTGAAGAATACTCGCTACATGAAAGTATGCATCAGAATGATTTTGTACGTCTGCACTGGTAATACCGGCATACCCCATAATTGTAGAACCTGATCCCGGCTCCATGTTGACCCCAGTCCCTTCAATGGCGTGAGAAAAAGTATGATTAGCTCCCAGTTGGTGACCCATTTCATGAGCAACATAATCAATATCAAAATTATCTCCCTGTGGAATTCCGTCAGCCGGTGAAGTGTACCCTGAACCTTTCCCTTCTGGTTCATCAACACTTGGATTAATACAGACACATCCAATGCATCCTGCATTTCCACCACCTCCTGAAGCTCCAAAAAGGTGTCCTATATCATAATTAGCATTGCCTACAATATTTGTCAGTGTATTCTGCAGTTCTAAATTCCATGCACCTCCTGCTCCTGCTGCAGCAGCAGAATATGGATCTGTTGAAGCATTGGTATAAATTACAGCAGGAAAATTTTGAACATTTAAATGAAGAGCAAAATCTTTTTCAAAAACGCCATTTACTCTAGTCATTGTAGCGTTAATTGCAGTTAAAGCTCCTGCTACAGTACCTCCATGAAATACGGTATACTCACCCGTAACAGACATCGCCAGTCTCATGGTTCTGTATTTTTTGTCAGACGTTTTGGCAAAATTGGATATACTGTTTGTGAATGATTTGCCGTTTTTATATAAATTATCCATCTGCTTCTTGGATAATATATTTTCATTCATGCTGCAGAGAAAGCCCTGCCCCTGAGTATAATGAGTTTTTGGATGAATTCCGTAAATCGTTTTATCTGAGTTTTGAGGTTCAATAAACTCATAAACTCCATTCTTTTCAATCATCGACTGAAAATCACCTGGAGCTACTGAGAATCTGACATTTTTTGAAGGGTCATCAATACCTACACCGATATAAGAACCAAGTTGATATTGATCAGCCAATTCTTTAACGACTACAGGAAAGCTATAAACTGCGAATTTTTCAATTTTACCATCTAAAGTTGGCAGAGAAATTTCCACAGGTTTTGCATTTTTCCCTGTTTCCTGAGCGTTACTCAGCTGAATTCTTATTTTATTAAGATCAAGCCTGTAATAACTTTGTACATCGGAAGATTTTTTCACCCCCTCTTCATAAGCAGCCGGGCTCCATTGTGCAGACACAGAGCCAATCATTACACTGCAGAATAAAACTGTAAAGAGTTTTTTCATTTGAATAATTATTTATTATTCAAATATACCACTAAAAAGAAACACGATTACAATGAAAAAAACATATAAAGTGTTAAAATAATACTACATTAACATTTCATAATAAAAAACAGAAATATTTTCATCAAAACACAGATTCATTACCACTTATTTTTAACAGATACAACAGCAAAATAAATCAATTGTCATCAGAATAACACAAAAATATTTTAACTTACAGCATACCATATAAAAGTTGTTTATAAGTGCAAGAGTTATTGCTTAGTAAAAAAAATCAATAAATTTCTTTCTAGAACTTGTAGGCAAGACTCCATGCGAATCCCATATTAAATTTAGATGAACTTCTACCGAAGCCGGGAACTATCATGGGTACGACTTCATCCTGTTTGGAAGTTACCATCAGGTATCTTGGCTGCATATTAACATCGATGAAAAAATTGGATTCAAAAAGCTGAACTCTCCCCCCGATCGCGCCTTCAAGCCAGAATGATGATTGTGATGATGCGGGTAATGAAACTGATGAACTGCTGCCTCCAAATCCGCGAATAGGAATTTCATAATATTCCTGGTTATAAAAAGATCCTCCTATTTTCAGTCCGCCATAGAAACCATTGAATTCATTTTCAGGATCTCTTGCTAACATATAAATACCACCCACTTTAAAGAATGGACCATTGGCTGTCGCATCATAACCATTTTTCTGATAGATATTTTTTTCAAATCCTGCCTCTATAATTGCATGGATATTTCCTTTTATTTTTGATGAAATAAAACCCTGAAACAACTGTCTATCTGAAAAAAAGGAAACTCCTGTATTCAGTACATCCACACCCACCATAAAGTTAGGTTCGTAGTGCCATTTTTCTTTTTCAGTTTTTTTATTTTCCTGAGCAGAAACCAAAACCGCTAAAAAGCTAAAAAACGAGGTAAAGATTAGTTTTGTCTTCATTTTCAATAAAGTTTTGTCCGGCTTCCAGTTTTACAACAGGAGCTGCTTTTAATAATTGACTATTTAGGTTCTCGTAATTTATTTTAGCACCGCAGCCTGGTGAAACATAAATGGATCTCGTTGTATAATTGATGCGCACTTTGGAAGAATCTCCCTTTTTTGTTCTTTTTATATACATATCAGTATAAGGAGAATTGTCAACTCTAAGTGGGACCAAGATGGAATCTGCATTTCTGCTCCATCCCAGATCAACCGTTCGAACTCCGTAATCCACATAGATTTTTAAAGAATCCAATCTTGTAATTTTGTCAGCATTTTTAAACTTAAATTTCACTCTCGGAGTTCCTTCACCGCTCTCACAAATGTCATCATCTCCACCACAGGATATTACCATCAGAGATAATATAAAGAGTAATACTAATTTTTTCATATTACATTATTTGGGGTCTAAAGCCTTTTCAATACGGAAAACCAAATCTTCGTAATGGTATTTATTCACCAGATCAGAAGATGACTGTACAGAAAGCTCTTTTTTAATAGTATTTAGATTTCCTCTGACCAATGCCGAAACATCTGATTTGTCAGAAGATTTATTATCAACGAGTTTTATCAGTGAATCAATATAATTCCTCTGAAGATTTCTTCTGTAGATATCAGTGTTTTCTTTTTTAAGAATAGAATTATTCAAATCAGAAAGCAACTCGATGACAGAATAAGTATTCGGCTCAACAGCTTCCATCTGGTACATATTCTGGAGAACCATCTGGCTTAAAATTCTTCCCAGGACACCGTTCTGAATTTCTTCAACTGTTTTTACGGGAGTTTTCCCCGTTTTATCAAAAATATCTTTTTTAATCAGCCATTGTGGGGTTGTGAAAATGTTCTCGTCTAAAAACTTCATGGCTTCCTTCTGATCTTTTTTAGCAACTGCTTCGTATACTGCACCGGATTGTTCTGCTGTTTTTGGTGTTTCCATTTGTCCACCGATATATTTTGATACGTGACCTAAATATCTTCTGAACTGAGTCGTCACCTGGTCGTACATCATATCTAGATTTGCATAATCTTCGTTGGGAGTTTTCGTCCACTTTTCTAAATTATCAATAATTCTCTGAAGATTTTTTATCCCGTATGTACTTGCAATCATGGCATTGTCACCTACCTGCTCGCTTTGTGATCTTGGGTCAAGAGGATTAGATTCTGTTCCGAACCAGAGTCTTTCATTTTTAAGATTTTTAATAACCCATTTATTCAGGTATTCTTTTTCAGCATCAGGAGTTTTGAACTGATTGAATCTCTTATATCCCCACTCAATTGCCCAATCATCATAATCCCCGATTCTTGGGAAAATTCCGGAATCACCGATATTATCTTCGGGCTGCGCCACATAGTTAAACCTGGCATAGTCCATAATTGAAGGGGTATGTCCATTTTTTTCCAGCCATTTTTTATCTCTCAACTTTTCAACAGGCACAGTAGAGCTTGATCCATAATTATGTCTTAAACCTAGGGTGTGCCCGACTTCATGGGATGAGACAAAACGAATCAGCTCACCCATGAGCTTATCCTCGAACTCAATTTTCCTTGCCCGCGGGTCATTCGGAGAAGCCTGTACAAAATACCAGTTTCTCAAGAGCATCATCACATTGTGATACCAATTGATATGACTTTCAAGAATTTCTCCAGTCCGTGGATCTGCGATGGATGGACCTGAAGCATTGGGAACATCCGAGGGCTTATACACAATCGCTGAAAACCTTGCATCCTCCAGACTCCATTCTGTATCAATTTTAGGATCCGGAACTTTTGCGACAATTGCATTTTTAAAACCTGCTTTTTCAAAAGCTTTCTGCCAGTCATTAACTCCCTGCATCAAAAATGGCACCCATTTTTTTGGCGTTGCAGGATCTATATAGAACACAATCGGTTTTGCGGGTTCTACCAATTCTCCTTTATTGTATTTATCTACATCCTGAGGTTTTGGCTCAAGACGCCATCTCTTAACCAGTGAAATCTTTTTTACTCCCTGAGGATCAAGATCAAAATCTGTATATCCAACTGTAAAATATCCAACCCTCGGATCAAAATACCTGGACTGCATTTTATTTTCAGGAAGAAGTACAAATGAAGAATTGATTTCAACAGTGTAATTTCCACTTACTTTTGGAGCAATAGCCCCCGGCACCGCAGGTGTCGCAGGTCTTCCTAAAGTTCTTGCAAAAGTTTTGGTCGTGTTAATTTCAATATTTGTAGGAAAAGATTTTACAAAATTTACGAACGACATCTCTTTCTGGAAATTTCCTACTCTGTAATTGTCTTTAGACCATACAGAAAAAGAAGTCAGTTCGTTATCAGAATTTAAAACATCTGTCACTTCAATAACAGAAGAATTTTTCTTAATTCCATAAGCCTTGATATCAAAAGATTTAATGATCGACTGCACATTGTTCCGGGTTACAGAATTGTACATGTCTGATGTGGAATCGCGGGCGTAATCGACATGGGAAATTGATCTTAATAAAATCTTATCTTTCTGACCTTTTTCGAAGGCAATGACCTGCTGACCAATCTGGTCTCCGGCATACCCGGAAGTTCCGGAACGCATTCCCGCAGCCGCTTTTGTCAATCTTGTAACGAGAAGAAATTCCTTCTTCAGCATTGCGTCAGGAATCTCGAAATAATATTTATCGTCAACTTTATGAACTGTAAAAACTCCCTGATCCGAAACCGCCTTATCCGTAATGATTTCTTTGAAAGGTTTAATCAGAATTTTCTTTTTATCATCCTTTTTAACTTTAGCTGTATCTGTTTTTGAAGCAACAGAATCTTTATTTTTTTCCTGAGAAAATAAATTCTGCTGGAAAAATACCAAGGCTGCCAATACGAAGAATGCTTTACAGTTTTTTATCATGTCAATATCTGATTTATATATTCAAATTTAAAAATAATTATTTCTTGACCAATAATGCTATATTTTCCACATGATGCGTTTGTGGAAACATGTCTACCGGTAAAATTTTCACTAAAGTATAATGCTCTTTCATTAAAGCCAGATCTCTTGCCTGTGTTGCTGAATTACAACTAACATACACTACCTTTTCAGGAGCAAGCTTTAGGATCTGCTCAACAACTTTCTGGTGCATTCCGTCTCTTGGCGGGTCGGTAATCAATACATCTGCTTTTGGATGATTTTCTAAAAACTCATCATTAAAGACATTTTTCATATCTCCACAATAAAAGGTTGTATTGGTCAAACCATTCAGCTCAGCATGTTCAATCGCCGCATCAATTGCTTCCTGCACAGACTCAATACCAATAACCTGTTTTGCATTTCGCGCAACATACTGTGCAATCGTTCCAGTTCCTGTATATAGATCATAAACCACTTCATCTCCTTTTAAATCGGCAAATTCCAGTGTTTTTCTATATAATTCCAGGGCTTGTTTATAATTGGTCTGGAAAAAAGATTTAGGACCGATTTTAAATTTTAACCCATCCATTTCTTCCATTAAAAAACCATCCCCAAAATAAGTATTGACATTTAAATCGTAGATTGAATCATTCTGTTTAGGATTGATGGCGTAAACCAATGTTTTGATTTGCGGGAATTGCTCCAAAAGGTAATCAAAAAGTTTTATCCTGTTTGCTTTTTCCTCTCTGTATAACTGAAAAAGAACCATCCATTCTCCTTGGGAATTCTGTCTCATCATCAGGGTTCTTAAGAAGCCTTCCTGATTTCTTACATCAAAGAAGTCCAATCCATTCTCAATTCCGAAATTTCTGACCGCGAGACGAATAGCATTGGAGGGATCTTCCTGTAACCAACATTCTTTTAAATCTAAAATCTTGCTCCACATTCCGGGAATATGGAAACCGAGAGCATCCCTGCTTCCGTAATTTTCTTCAGAACTGATTTCGTATTGTGTCAGCCATCTTGCATTAGAAAAAGAAAATTCCATTTTATTTCTGTAGAAATACTGTTCTTCTGCTCCTAAAATAGGAACGGTTTCAAAATCTTCAATTCCGCCAATTCTCTTAATATTATTATAAACCTCTTCCTGTTTAAAATCAAGCTGCTTTTCATAGCTCATATTCTGCCATTTGCAGCCTCCGCAAGTCCCAAAATGAATACATTTAGGTTCTACTCTGAAAGGAGATTTTTCAACAATTTCTTTTACTTCAGCCTCAAAATATTTGGACTTCGACTTTTTAACTCTTACATTCACTATATCACCGGGGATTCCTCCTGAAACCAAAACAGTCTTACCTTCCTCCGTCTTTCCAATGGCAACACCTTTAGCGCCTGCAGTTATAAGTTTTATATTCTCGAGAATTACATCTTTCTTCTTTCTCATATCAATTCTATGACTACGGATCCAACTTTCTACTTTTATCCCCGTAAATTTTCTATTTTTTTCTATACACTGATTCACCATAAGGTTTCACGTTGCAAAAATACAATAAAAAAAACCTTATCAGAAGACAAGGTTTTTTTATATTGTGTGAATTTTATTATTTTGTCTGAGCTGGCTGCTGAGGAGCCTCCTGTACAGGAGGAGCAGGCTGTGTTGACGGATCCATATTCATCTGCGGCATCATCTGCTGTTGAGGAGCAGCCTTTGGTGCAGAAAGACCTGTTTGTTTATCTAAAATCGTAATCAAATCCTGGTCGCCTAAGTTGACAAAAGATCTGCTCGCAATCTTACCGTTTTTATCTACAACAATAAAGTTTGGCAATTTAAATCCGTAAACTCCGTATTTTTTTGCTATGTCAGAATTAAGACCTCCTTCTGCATAAACATTAGTTCCCTGAATTCCTTTCATCATCGCATTGCTTGTTTTAGTAAACTGATCTTTTGTGTCGTCAAGGTTGACGAAAACAAAATTCATTTTAGACTTATAGAAGTTCACAACCTCTTTCAATACAGGTACTGTACCTTCAGAGATGTACGGGTTCCATGATGCATAAAAAACAAGTACGTAAGGTTTCCCTTTGTTCTCGCTTAATTTATAAGATTTTCCGTCTGCTTTTATCAATGAAGCTTCAGGAGCATCATCACCAATTTTAAATCCATTGATCGTAAACTGCATTTTTTTGATATCAGCTTTGATTCCTGAATCTTTAATATCTTCTTCAATAATCTTCTTAATTTTATCAGCTGTCTTAGCAGGAGTCTGCGGATGTATATCTGACTGAGCCATTACAAATGCCAACAGATAATCTTTGGTAATCTGTGAAACTTCTTTTTGGGATTTCAGAAATTCATTAAACAGTTCCGATGTGGTGATATCTGTTTTTCCTTTACTTTTCGCTTCTGCAAATTTTTGGAAATCGGGACTCATTTTTGTTAAAAGATACTGTCTGTAGAAAGGGCTTGTTTTTACCATTTCGTCATTGTTTTCTTTTAACTTGTTTTCATAATCCGTAAATACTTTCCCCATTTTAAAAGAAGGATTACCTGAAATCTGCTTTTTAGTCATTTCATAATTGACCAGAAGATTAAGAATAGCAGTTTTTGCATCTGTTTTTTTCCACTCTACCACTTCTTTACCCGGATTGTATTTTTTTACATTCTCTTCGATATTTTTGTTGATATCAGCTTCGATTTTCTGCATTCCTTTCACATATTTCGCTTCATCCCCTGCCATCAGTTCCTGAATATTCAGTCCCTGACCATAAGTAGAAAGAAATTTCTGGCTCGCCTGAAAGAAATCATTGTCATTTTTGGCATCACCGGTCACCACATATTCGTTCGGGAATGTAGCAGCACTTCCAGAAATATTAACAGTCTGTCCCCCCTTCAGGAAGATTAAGTTTTGCTTACCAGCATAGTTAATAACATACATTCCATTTTTAGGCGCTTCAAAACTTCCTGCGAAATTTCCGTCTTTATCTAAGCCCATATTGATTAACGGCAATGTTGCAACACCGGAAGCCTCGACAAATTCGACTCTCTCTAAGGGAGCACTTCCTGCGATTTTTCCTTTTACTTCAACTTTTTTTGAACAAGACATTACAAATATTGCAATGACAAACAACAAAAGATATTTTTTCATTTTTGATTTTAATAATTGCACAAAAATAGGTTTTTTGATAAACTTACAACAATTCAATAATTCATTTTATGAAAGATTTAACTAAATAAATAATTTTCTTTACATCGTGAAATTCTCTTTTCTTTTAAATACAATATTTTATCATAAATGAGTTTGTCAGTAATCAAAAATTCAGAATCAATTTTTAGTTGTATCGAGTGAAAAATAATTGAATTCCAGAAGAAAAAAAACTACAGCAGATAAAAAAGACTCCAGGAAATATTCCCTGGAGTCTTTTATGATTTATTTTAAAAACAGATTATCCTCTGTCTGCATAAGCAGCCAGATACTCTCTGTTCATTCTTGCAATGTTCTCAAGAGAAATACCTTTAGGACATTCCACTTCACAGGCTCCCGTATTTGAACAGTTACCGAAGCCTTCCTCATCCATGGCTTTCACCATATTTAAAACTCTTCTCTTAGCTTCTACTCTACCCTGAGGTAAAAGAGCATACTGAGAAACTTTTGCTCCGACAAATAACATTGCAGAACCATTCTTACAAGACGCTACACAAGCACCACAACCGATACATGCAGCGGCATCCATTGCCTTATCAGCATCTTCTTTAGGAACAGGAATAGCATTCGCATCCAAAGTATTTCCTGAAGTGTTTACCGAAATAAATCCACCTGCAGCCATTACTCTGTCAAACGCGCTTCTGTCAACCATCAAATCTTTGATGACAGGGAAAGCAGCACTTCTCCATGGTTCGATCACGATCGTTTCACCGTCTTTGAACATTCTCATGTGAAGCTGACAGGTTGTAATTCCGGTATCGGGTCCGTGAGCTCTTCCGTTGATATAGAGAGAACACATCCCGCAGATTCCTTCACGACAGTCGTGGTCGAAAGCAATGGGCTCTTTTCCTTCGTTAATTAAATTTTCGTTCAGAATGTCCAACATTTCTAAGAAAGAAGAATCTGTAGAAACATCTGATATTTTGTAGGTCTCAAATTGACCTTTAGTCTTTGTATTTTTCTGTCTCCAAATTTTCAGCGTAAGATGAAGGCCTTTTTTTGCACTCATAATTTTATATTTATAGGTTGGAGATTATTTGTAACTTCTCGCTTTAACTTCGATATTGTCATAGATCAGATCTTCTTTATGCAATACTTCCTGCTTGATATCATCACCCTGATATTCCCACGCTCCAACATATTTGAAGTTGACATCATCTCTTTCTGCTTCCCCTTCCGGAGTAGCATGATCTTCTCTGAAATGCCCTCCGCAAGATTCATTTCTATGCAAAGCATCGATTGCCATTAGCTGTCCCAATTCGATAAAGTCAGCTACCCTGAATGCTTTTTCAAGCTCTGTATTCATTCCTTCAGCTTCACCCATGACTTTCACATTCTTCCAGAAATCTTTCTTTACTTCATCGATTTCTGCAATGGCCTCTCTCAAACCTTCAGGAGTTCTTCCCATTCCAACCTTATTCCACATAATGTGTCCCAATTGTTTATGGAAATAATCCACTGAATGTGTTCCTTTATTATTCACAAAGAAATCTACTTTGCTTTTAATTTCTTTTTCAGCTTCGTCAAATTCAGCAGAAGCAGTAGGAATTTCTCCTGTTCTGATATCTGCAGAAAGATAGTCTGCAATGGTGTAAGGGAGCACGAAGTAACCATCTGCCAAACCTTGCATCAATGCAGAAGCTCCCAATCGGTTGGCTCCATGGTCTGAGAAGTTAGCCTCACCAATTACGAAACATCCCGGAATGGTAGACTGCAGGTTATAATCAACCCAAACCCCACCCATTGTATAATGAACTGCAGGATAAATCTTCATTGGAGTTTTATAAGGATCATCAGCAGTAATCTTTTCATACATGACGAATAGGTTACCATATTTTTCTTCGATCCAGGCTTTTCCAAGATCATAAATCTGTTGATCTGTAGGATTCTGAATATGTTTTTCAATGGCAGATTCTTTACCTTTCTTCATGATCTCCGTAGAGAAATCCAGGTAAACACCTTCTTTAGTTTCGTTATTTTCTATCCCAAAACCAGCATCACATCTTTCTTTACCGGCTCTGGACGCCACATCACGAGGAACAAGATTTCCAAATGCAGGATATCTTCTTTCCAAATAGTAATCTCTGTCTTCTTCTTTAATATTTTCCGGTCTAAGCTTACCTTCTCTGATGGCTACCGAATCTTCAATTTTCTTTGGAACCCAGATTCTTCCTGAGTTTCTGAGAGATTCAGACATCAAAGTAAGTTTAGACTGCTGTGTCCCGTGAACCGGAATACAGGTCGGGTGAATCTGAACATAACAAGGATTTGCAAAATAAGCTCCTTTTTTATGAATCTTCCAGGCTGCAGAAACGTTTGAACCCATCGCATTCGTTGAAAGGAAATATACGTTTCCGTAACCTCCTGATGCAATAACAACTGCGTGAGCTGAGTGTCTTTCGATTTCACCTGTCACCAGGTTTCTTGCGATAATCCCTCTGGCTTTTCCGTCAACAATGACCAACTCAAGCATTTCGTGACGGTTGTACATTTTCACTCTTCCCTTTCCGATCTGACGGCTTAATGAAGAATATGCACCTAACAGCAGCTGTTGACCAGTCTGACCTTTTGCGTAGAATGTTCTTTTAACCTGAACTCCACCAAATGAACGGTTATCTAATTGTCCGCCATAATCTCGACCAAATGGAACTCCCTGAGAAACACACTGGTCGATAATATTTGCAGAAACTTCAGCTAATCTGTAAACGTTTGCCTCTCTTGCTCTATAATCTCCACCTTTAATAGTGTCATAAAATAGTCTGTAAGTAGAGTCACCGTCTCCCTGATAATTTTTAGCAGCATTAATACCACCCTGAGCTGCAATAGAGTGCGCTCTTCTCGGTGAATCCTGATAACAGAATGCCTTTACATTATATCCTTGCTCAGCTAGGGTAGCTGCCGCAGAACCTCCTGCCAAACCTGTACCTACAACAATAACATCAATTTTATCACGGTTGTTAGGCGCAACAAGGTTCATATGGTCTTTATGATTTTTCCATTTATCCTTAAGCGGACCAGCTGGAATTCTAGAATCTAATTTACTCATATTAGTATATTGAAATTATTGAGTTACGTAATGAAAAACTGCGATGAAAATAAAACCAAGCGGGATAAGGATTGAATACCAATTTCCAAACGCCTTGATCACCGGTGTATATTTTGGATGTCTAGCTCCGATTGACTGAAATGAAGACTGGAATCCGTGTGCCAGGTGTAAACCAAGCAATCCGAATGCAACTACATAAAGAATCACTCTCCAAAGATCATGAAACTTGTGGTGAAGTTCTACCCAATATCTGGTTTCGTCCGGTGTATTTGCCTGAATGTACTTATAGTTCATTTCAGGAAAATAAAAATCATAAAAATGCAATACAAGGAATGCTAAAATCACAGCACCGGAAATAATCATATTTCTTGACATCCATGTAGAGTTAGCAGAACCTTTGTTATCGGCATATTTAATAGGACGCGCCTTGTTATTTCTTATTTCTAAGATGAATCCCATTACAAAATGGAATATTACAGCAAACATTAAAATAGGTTGCATCAGGAACTGAACCGCCGGATTATACCCCATAAAATGAGAAGCTGAATTGAAAACATCTTCACTGAAAACAGATGTCATGTTGGTGGATAAATGCATGATCAGAAAAATCAGCAAAAACATTGCTGAAAGTGCCATAGCATATTTCCTGCCTATCGAAGAACTTGTTAAACCTGCCATATTGAGTTTAAATTTGATTTTCCACAAAATTAAGGAATGTTAATAAAACTAAAAAGTGAGAAATCTCACTATTAGGCAGTTTGTAATCTTTCTAAATAACATTGAAAAACATCAGTAATGCAGGAAAATTTTAAAAAATCAATAATTATTTCAATTCATAAATACGGTTGTTAAAAACAACTTTTTCTGATGAAGAAGGAAGTATTTTGACAGCAACATTTTTTATTCTGCGGGAGGACAGATAAGGATTTACAATATACTGCTGAATTTTTTTTGACTCATGTATATTCTCAACCCAGAAACAGACAGAATCCCCTTTCTTTACAGAAAACACCTTGCCTCTTTTATAGTGATATACCAAAATTTCCTCCTGTTGATTTTCATATATGTTCCAGGAAGTTCGTATTATAAAAAACAGCAAAACTGATAACGTAAACTTGGCGGTATTTTTAAATGTATGCCTGACGATGACAAATCTTAAAAGATAAATCACAACAAACATCAAAAAAGCCTCAACTCCAGTCATCGAAATATTCTCAAAAAAGAAACATTCAAAATCTGCAAACCAATGGATTGTGTTCAACAGCAGCTCAATAATAAAATCATAAATCATGCTGATGAACCCGAAATCAAAACCTCCTGCCATCAAACCGGTCATTAAAAAAGAAAAGATGATAATTACCTCTGAAAAAGGAACGATGAAAAAGTTGGCAATAATTGAAATAAAAGAGAACTGATGAAAATAACATAAAACCAAAGGCAGCGTTGCCAGTTGGGCAGAAAGAGAAATGGAAATGGTGTTGAAGATGATTTTTTTCAGGTAGTTATCCTGTCTGGGTAAATACTTTAAAATAGGCTGATTGAGCCAGTAAATCCCTAAAACTGCCAGAAAGCTCAACTGAAATCCTACATCAAATAACTGCTGGGTATCAATGATAAGAATTACAAAAGCAGAAAGAGCCAAAGAATGCAGCAAATCCGATTTTCTTTGTAGCAACACATAAATGAAATAAACCGTTAACATAATACAGGAACGTACAACCGAACTTCCAAAACCAATGAACAAAGCAAAAATCCAGATAAACATCAAACTCAAGATAATAACGGATTTCCTGAATCTTAAAGGCAGGAATTTCATTAAAACAAAATAAAGCATTCCGAAAATAACCACAACATGCGTTCCTGAAATAGCCAGAAAATGCATCAGACCCGATCGGTTAAAATCCTGTAAAGTCTCTGAATCAGTCTCTGTACGATCCGCAAGAATAATCCCTTTTAAAAACTCCTGACTTTTTGATGACATTTGAGAATGATTGATGCGCCGCAGAACCTCTAGTCTTTCCTGACGTATTCTTTCACCGAATGGAAGATCTGTTCTGACTGTAGATGCAATCTCACCATTACTATAACACTGATAAAAAATATTTCTCCGCTGAAGATATTTTGAATAATCAAACTGAAAATCATACTCAGGAGCCTTCGGCTGACTTATAAAAGTTTCAGCTCTGTAATAATGCTCAAAATCAAGCTCTTTACTTTCTTTTGGAATCAGTAAAACAGACTTAAAAGTTTCTTTTCCGGCCTTTGCAAAGATTTCATATTTCTTATTCTTATCAGTAGAATTTAATTTCTGAGAAACTTTAAAAATAATCCTTTCATTAGAATTGGGTAAATTTTTGGGCGCTTCCGGATAATTTAGATAATGCAGGTTAATTCCCAATCCAAAAAAGAAAGCAAAAAGCAAGAGAAGGCTGACTTTTGCTATTAAATAAGATTTGAAGAATCGGGATATAAAAACAAAAGCACAGAAAACTGCTGTGGAAAAAATAAAATTTCTGTCAAAAGAAAAGTAATCCTGAAATAAAATTCCAGAGATAAAGCAGCAAACCAGTATAAGAAGTGGCTGTTTGTTCAATTTTCATCATTTTGTATGACTAAAATAATAAAAATCTGAAAACTTATCCTTAAAATTTATCTGATTTTTAAAATAATATCTGCTGCATGATCACTTGCTCCTTTACCTCCCAGCTTACTGCGTAAAATTTCATATTCTGAGAGCATTGTATTTCTATCTTCCCCCTTAAGAATTAACTGCAGTTCCCTAACAAGATTCTGAGTATTTAATTCACTTTGAATCAACTCTTTAACCACCTCTCTATCCATAATAAGATTAACAAGCGAAATATATTTAATATGTTTTACCAATCTTTTTGCAATAGCATAGGAAATCTTACTGCCACGATAGCATACGACCTCCGGAACATTTAATAAAGCAGTTTCAAGGGTTGCAGTTCCCGAAGTGACTAAAGCAGCTTTAGAACACCTCAGCAAATCATAGGTTTTATTAGAAACAAAATGCACATTCTCATCTACGTATTTCTGATAAAAATCTTTTTCGAGACTTGGCGCTCCTGCTATAACAAACTGATAATCTTCAAAATAAGGTCTTACAGACAACATAATCTCTAACATCTTTTCGACTTCCTGCTTCCTTGATCCGGGTAGAAGAGCAATAATCTCTTTTTTATTTAAATCATTTTCTCTTTTAAAACCTTCTTTATCAATATCATCCAGCGAAGAAATCGCATCAAGCAGAGGATGACCCACAAAATGAGATTTCACATGATGTTTTTGATAAAATTCTTTTTCAAAAGGAAGAATTACCATCATTTCATCAACGTATTTTTTGATGATTTCCACTCTTCCTTCTTTCCATGCCCATAATTGGGGTGAGATATAATAAACAACCTTTATCCCCAGTTCTTTCGCAAATTTTGCGATTCTCAGATTGAAGCCCGGATAATCGATAAGAATTAAAACATCGGGTATGTTATTTCGTATATCAGCTTTACAGAATTTAATATTGTTCAGAATTGTTTTCAGATT
Organism: Chryseobacterium sp. HNCC26DJ238; assembly: GCF_057180465.1. Classification (NCBI taxonomy): domain Bacteria; kingdom Pseudomonadati; phylum Bacteroidota; class Flavobacteriia; order Flavobacteriales; family Weeksellaceae; genus Chryseobacterium; species Chryseobacterium sp. HNCC26DJ238. The sequence goes on along the minus strand of NZ_JBXUGI010000007.1, from coordinate 128,464 downwards.
CATCGCTACCTCAAGAAACCCCATAAATGCCAAATCACGGTAATGCTTAACAAGCGTCCCGCCTTGTTCTTTCATCAGATCACCGCCCCAGAACCTGAATTCTGAATCAGGATCTTTACTTTTTAAAGATTTCATTAAATTACTTCCGTGCAGATCTCCGGATGCTTCACCGGCAATAATGTAATATTTCATGGATGATCATGGATATATGATGAATGATTTTATCTATCAAAATGAAAGCTTCAGTCATCAGAATTCAAATTATAATTAAGTAAATTTGCTTCAAAGATAATCATAAAAAAATGTCAGAAGAATTTGAAATAAAAAATAAAGTCGCCTCCAGCGGACTGGTTAATTTTGACCTCACGGATTTGGTTCCGAAAGGTATAAGAAAAGGCATTGATCTTAAAGATTTTCTGTTCATGGAGATGATTCTCAAAGAAAAAGATTTCCGTGAAAAAGTTGCCGCAATTAATCCCGAAGATTATCAGGATCAGTATGTATATATTTATAATTCAGCTGATGCTATTGTTCCACTTTGGGCTTACTTTTTAATTACTGCTAAATTAACTGATGTTACAAAAAAAATAATTTTCGGAAATAAAGAAGATTTAGAGGTCATTTTAATGCACAATGCCATTCAGACCCATGATTTTGAGGATTTAAAGGGAAAAAGAGTTTTGGTAAAAGGCTGTTCTGATAAAGAAATTCCAGAAAATGCGTACATTGAATTGGTAGAACAGCTGAAACCGATTGTGAAATCACTGATGTTTGGTGAAGCCTGTTCAAATGTTCCGATCTTTAAGAATTAACGGCATACATACTGCTGAAAAGCATAAGCTTTGTGATTAAAGTCAATATGAGAATTGTTGGAATATTTTTTGATAATATTCATAAACTAACAAATAACAGACACAAAGATGAATCTAATCGATCTTTTGACAGGAAACACAGGAAATCAGGTAGCTGAGCAGGCTGAAAACAAATTCGGAATCAGTAAAAATCAGATTATTGCCCTACTGGCAGTAGCTACCCCGCTCATCATCTCATATCTTCGAAACAAATCTCAGGATGCTAAAGAAGCTGAAGCACTGAACAGTGCATTGGATAAAGACCACGACGGAAGTATTTTAGAAGATCCTTCGCAGCTTGACTACAGGCAGGAAGAAGGAGGATCAATCCTTTCTCACATATTTGGAAATCAGAAAAATAACGTTGAGAATCAGTTATCACAAAATACGGGAATTTCTATTGATAAAATAGGACCAGTTCTGGCAATGCTCGCCCCTGTAATTATGGGATATATAGGTAAAGAAAAACAACAGAGCAATGTCGGATCCGGAGGCCTCGGAGATCTCTTAGGCGGAATCCTGGGAGGCGCTCAGAATCAGGCTCAACAGCAACAGTCTAATCCTTTAAATGACATTCTTGGAAGTGTATTAGGAAATGGACAGTCAAAATCTTCAGAAAATCCGTTAAATGATATTCTGGGAAGCATACTTGGTAACGGAGGTCAACAGCAAAAACAGCAGCAAGGAGGATTAGGTGACATTCTTGGAGGACTTTTTGGAGGAAAATAAAATTTATCTTAAAGATAAAAAATGACCGTAAAAATATTCTACGGTCATTTTTGTTTTTAGTCTTTTGGCTTTTCAGCAGTTGCTGAGTAAGATTTTGAAGCTTTTCTCGGTCTTTTCTTTCCGTAGCTTCCTAAAATCACCTTTCCTTTTCTTGACTTTCTGTCTCCTTTTCCCATAATGTTATAATTTATTTATCACAAGTTACGCATTAAGAACAACAATTCAAAAATTTGCCGTTAATATATTACAAATAAAAATTTACACTTTCACATTCTTCCATTTTCCTTTTTTAAATAAAATAAATGCAATAACGGTAATGAATGTTTCTGCCACTGGAACAGATATAAAAACACCCTTAGGTCCCAGTTGAAAATATTTTGAAAGCGCATATGCCAAAGGAATCTGAAACATCCAAAATCCCAAAAAATTGAGCCAGGTCGGCGTCCAGGTATCACCTGCTCCATTGAAGGCATTCATAGTCACCATACCTATTCCGTAAAAAACAAAACCTATGCTCATGATGTGTAATGCATTTTTGGCATAATTCTTAATTTCAATCTGTTCTGTAAAAAATCCAACAAGAAAATCTCCTGAAATAAAAAACAGCAAACTCACCAAAAGCATAAAAATCACATTGTATTTTACCGTTTTCGTTACAGACTGCTCTGCGCGCAACATTTCACCCGCTCCCATATTCTGCCCGACTAATGTGGAAGCCGCATTACTCAACCCCCAAGCCGGAAGCATAAAAAACATCATTAACCGGAGAGCGGTCTGATAACCTGCGGAAGCGTCTTTTCCTCCCGTTGTCGCAACCAATTGTGCAAGAAAGATCCAGCTGCAGGAGGCAATAACAAACTGCAAAATTCCCGGCATGGCTATCTTCAAGATGGAAGTGATTAATTTAAAATCAGGTTTAAAATAAATAGTCCTGATCCTTACCAGAGAATCAGCAATAAAAATATGATAAAGCTGATAAAACACTCCGGAACTTCTTCCGATAGTTGTTGCCACTGCAGCACCTGTTAAACCCATTGCAGGGATCGGACCCAAACCCCGTATTAAAATGGGGCAAAGAATAATGTTGGCAATATTGGCAATCCATAAACTTTTCATGGCAATGGCGGCATTTCCCGCACCTCGGAAGATTCCGTTAATTAAGAAGAGCAGCATAATAATCACACTGCTTCCCATCATAATTTGTGTAAATTCTTTGCCGTACTTTGCAGCATCCGGTTTTGAACCCATTAAAATCAAAATATCTTCTGCGTAAATTACTCCCAATACGCTCAAAAGAGAGGTTATAATAAACGACACCGAAATTACCTGTGCAGCACTTCTGGAAGCCTGTTCGGTCTTTTTTTCACCAATTCTTCTGGCCACAACTGCCGTTGCTGCCATACTCATTCCGATAGCAATCGAATAGATGATGGTAAGCACAGATTCTGTAAGACCCACTGTTTGAATAGCGAAACCACTTTCTTTGAGATGACCGACAAAATAAAGGTCAACCAGAGCAAAGACGGATTCCATAGCCATTTCAAGCATCATAGGAATTGCTAAAAGTAATACAGCACTTCTAATGCTGATTTTGGTGTAATCAGTGTCTTCTTCGCTGAAAGCTTTTTTCAAAAAAATTAAATATTTTTTCATGCTAAAATTAAATCGCACTAAAATACAAATTCGACAAATGTAATTTCAAATAAAATAAACAACAATTATTTATCGCAAAACAATAATTAATTATATCTTTGCAATAAATAAACAATTATTGATATGAATATTACCGGAAAAAATTCACTTCTTTACTGGATTAAATATCCATTTGGGATCTATACCGTAGGATTTTCAATACTATCTCTCTGGATCCTGCTTTTGATGATCATTTACACCATAACGGGAGCGCAAAACCGTTATATTTCCTTTAACCATAATCAATCAGGAAAAAATGATATGATTCAATTTCATTATCCTTTTTCAACAATGGTTCTGTCTGCTGAAAATTCTCTGGAAGGCATATCACTTGCATTTGTAGGACTTATTTCTGTATGTTTTATACTAATTATTGTTTTTAAAATTTCGATTGAACTTTCAAAAGACCAGTTTTTCACTGACAAAGCAGTTCGAAATTTCAAAATTTTAGGTTTTGGATTATTATGCTTTGGAACAATCCATTTTATAATAGATTTATCTACCTCTTCAGAAAATTTTAATTTAAACCCTCCACTTCTGTTTATCATCACCGGATGTCTGTTTATTTTTCTTAAAGAAATATTTGCAAAAGGAAAAATGATGCAGGAAGAAAACGATCTAACAATATAAATTATGCCGATAATTATCAACGTTGACATCATGTTGGCGCGAAGAAAGATGCAGTCGCAGGAGCTTGCAGAAAAAATCGGGATCACACAGGCTAACCTTTCTATTTTAAAAACAGGCAAAGCAAAAGCGGTGAAACTGTCTACGCTTGAAGCACTCTGTAAAGCATTGGATTGCCAGCCCGGAGACCTTTTGGAATTTAAACCTTAATTAAACCTATAGTACAATGAAAAAACTAATCCTATCAGCATCACTTTTAGTGTTCACCTCTTACTCAGGGCAGGAACTCAGTGATGAGCAGAAAAAAATGTTAAGATACGATGATGTATCAGATTTTTCAACCATCGTTAATAAAGAAAATATTGACCGGTGTTATCAGAATGAAAATAATTCTTATTCTTTTTTGGCATTGTCAATTAAGTTAAACAGCAGAAAGGTTTTCCAAAAGCTTATCGATGAAAAGGCTTCATTAGAGAAAGTATGCGACGGGAAAACCCCATTGATGTTCGCTGCAAAATATGGGAATACTGATCTTGCAAAAAAACTTTTAGATTATGGGGCAAAGAAAGAAATAAAAACCGACCGTGGATATAGTGCTCTTGATTATGCTAAAAAATATGAAAAGACGGAAGTTGCTAAACTTTTGGAATAAAATCAATCCCGGCAGAATGTTATCAAAATACACTTTCTATTATTTATCTTAAAATAAAGGAATAATAAATTATCCTGATATATGAAAAAAATATTTAGATTTGTATTTCATAAGAGAAGAAACTATGAGAAAAATTATATCAGCTACATTACTTATTGCCATCTCAATTTTTGCCAACAGTCTTTTCGCGCAGGAAATGCCTGCTGATCAACTGAGAATTTTCCAGACAGACAACCTTCAGGAATTTAAAAATGTATTTACAAAAGATGATTATAATAAATGTTTTAATATTAAAGAGAGATCTTATGACCTTTTGACTCTAAGCGTACAATATGATAAAAAAAATATTTTCGATTTTTTAATTAACAACACAACAGATATCAACAGAACCTGCGGAAGCGACGCTGCACTGATGAAGGCTGCTACGTATGGAAGATCCGAAATGGCAAAAGCATTGCTGAAAAAAGGAGCCAGTAAGTCTTTAAAAAACTCAAACGGAGAGACTGCAAAAGAAATTGCATTAAAAAACAATCATACGCAGCTGGCTAAAATTTTGTAATCAAAATTTAATAATATAAAATTCTATAAAACTTCCATCACGGAAGTTTTTTTGTTTCTATACCCCCCAAAAATCTTATATTTGCCCACGGAAAATTCAAACTTTCCAGTTTGTTGTTTCGAGTCTTACACTCAACTTTAAACTTAAATTCAAAACTTTAAACAAATTAGTATGTTTCGATCGCACACCAACGGAGAATTATCTCTCAAAAATCTTAATGAAGAAGTTACCCTTTCAGGCTGGGTACAGACCATCCGTGATAAAGGATTTATGATTTGGATAGATCTTCGGGACCGTTACGGAATTACGCAGCTGGTTTTTGATCAGGACCGTTCTTCAGCGGAATTGATGGAGAATGCTAAAAAACTGGGACGTGAATTTGTGATTCAGGTTACCGGAAAGGTTATTGAAAGAGTCAGCAAAAACCCTAACATTCCAACAGGGGAAATTGAAATATTAGTTGACAAATTAACGGTTCTCAATGAATCCCAGCTTCCTCCTTTTACGATAGAAGATGAAACAGACGGTGGTGAAGAATTGAGAATGAAATACCGTTACCTGGACATCAGGAGAGCTCCGGTAAGAGATAAACTGATTTTCCGTCACAAAATGGCACAGAAGGTAAGGAATTATCTTTCGGATGAAGGATTCATCGAGGTTGAAACTCCGGTTCTTATTAAATCCACTCCGGAAGGAGCAAGAGACTTCGTTGTACCGAGCAGAATGAATCCGGGACAGTTTTATGCATTGCCACAGTCTCCACAGACCTTCAAACAGTTGTTGATGGTAGGCGGAATGGATAAATATTTCCAGATTGTAAAATGTTTCCGTGATGAAGATCTGAGAGCAGACAGACAGCCGGAATTCACACAAATCGATTGCGAAATGGCGTTCGTTGATCAGGAAGATGTCATGAATGTTTTTGAGGGAATGACGAAGACATTGATTAAAGATATTACCGGTCAGGAATTCGGAACTTTCCCAAGAATGACATTTGCCGATGCAATGCAGAAATACGGAAATGACAAACCGGATATCCGTTTTGGAATGGAATTCGTGGAACTGAATGATTTAGTTAAAGGTAAAGATTTTAAAATATTTGATGATGCCGAATTGGTGGTCGGAATCAATGTTGAAGGATGTGCAGAATATACAAGAAAGCAGATCGATGAACTTGTTGACTGGGTAAAAAGACCACAGATCGGAGCTTCAGGAATGGTTTGGGCTAAATTCCAGAATGATGGCGTAAAAACTTCTTCCGTGAATAAATTCTATAATGAAGAAGACCTGGCAAAAATCATCGAAAAATTCGGAGCAAAAGAAGGAGATCTGATGTTGATCCTTTCCGGAAACGAGCATAAAGTAAGAACACAGCTTTCTGCACTCAGAATGGAGCTCGGAAACCGTTTAGGATTAAGAAAAGGAGATGTTTTCGCACCTCTCTGGGTGGTTGACTTTCCCTTATTGGAATTCGACGAAGAAAGCGGACGCTACCATGCCATGCACCACCCTTTTACTTCTCCAAAAACTGAAGACATTCATTTATTGGAAACTGATCCCGGAAAAGCAAGAGCTAATGCTTACGATATGGTTCTGAACGGAAACGAAATCGGTGGAGGTTCTATCAGAATTTTCGACAGAGATCTACAGTCAAGAATGTTTGATTTGTTAGGATTCTCGAAAGAAGAAGCAGAAGCCCAATTTGGATTCTTAATGAATGCCTTCAAATACGGAGCTCCGCCTCACGGTGGTTTAGCTTTCGGATTTGACCGTCTGGTCGCAATTCTTGACGGAAACGAAGTGATCAGAGATTACATCGCTTTCCCTAAAAACAATTCAGGACGAGATGTCATGATCGACGCACCGGCAGCAATTGCTGACGAACAGCTTGATGAGCTTGAACTGAAATTAAATTTAAAAGCATAAATTAGAAGCGGAGATTTTTTCTCCGCTTTTTTATTATGAAAATACTTATCCAAATACTTTCGGCTATTGGATTTATTACTGCAATAATTGGAGCCATCTATTTATTAATAAGTTTAGCAAAGAAAATGCTTTATTATCCTCCCGATGTAATGCAAGAAGTTTCAGAGAAAATCTCAAAGAATTTTTACATTGCAGGAACTCTGATTACAGTAAGTACTATTTGTTTTTTAGGTGGAAAACAAATCATAAAATTCGATTTTCATAACACTTTAAAACACAATAAAATTATCAATGCTGAAATAAATGGAATATTCTTTAGTAAGAATGATTTAAATGATGTTTTCAATAATATTGAAGGAACGGAGGGACGTTACCGGTGTGATCATTTTAACGGTTTTATAAATTTGGAAAAAAATAAAACTATTCCTATTGAAATCATCAGACACTGTTATGAAAAAAACAGATATATCATTATTTCTAAAAAGTATTACATGGACACCGATATTGGGGATATAAGAACTTCTAAATTCGACTATATTCAAAAGGATTCTATTGATTTGCAATAATTATGAATAAATCAGAATTCATTCAATTCGTAGAAAATCTAAGATTAGATTTCATTGAGAATAAAGAACAATGGGAAAACAAAACCATTAAAGACTATCTGGAAGCTATGTCTCGTTATGTTGAAGACATTGATGGATATCACAAAAACACAAATCAGGATATTGACTTAGAAAAGATTGACTGGAAAGTTTTTGCAGATATATTAAAAGGAAGTTCTATTTATGAGAAAAAACAATGAGAAAAAGCAATCCTAAATCAAAGTAAGATCTCATTGTTTTTTCGGCTATGAGTTTTTTTTTCCACTAAATTAAAAAGGTAGATTCAAAAATTAATCAGAATTTATTAATTTTACTTAAACACAAAATTTTAAATGATGAAATCTCCCTTGCAAATCTTACAGCAATACTTCGGCTACGACAACTTCCGCCTTGAGCAAGCCAATGCGGTTGATAATGTAATTTTAAAAAAAGACACCTTTGTTCTGATGCCAACTGGTGGTGGAAAATCGCTATGTTATCAGGTTCCGGCGTTGATTTTGGAGGGAACAGCCATCGTGATTTCTCCGTTGATTGCTTTGATGAAAGACCAGGTTGATGCTTTACGCGTAAATGGTATTTCTGCTTCGTACATCAATTCTTCGATGTCATCATTTGAACAAAATGAAACTGTTAATCAATTAAAAAACGGTCAGCTCAAACTTTTATATGTTGCACCCGAAAAACTGAGTACAGATAATGGAGCATTTTTAAAGTTTCTGAATGACGTGAATATTTCCCTGTTTGCGGTTGATGAAGCGCATTGCGTTTCGCATTGGGGGCACGATTTCCGTCCCGATTATTTGTTTTTAAATGGTTTAAAAAAACAGTTTCCAGAAATTCCAATCATCGCTTTGACGGCAAGTGCAGACGAAATTACAAGGAAAGACATCAGCAAACAACTCAATCTTCAGGAACCTCTGGTTTTGATTTCTTCCTTTGACAGAGCCAATATCAAATATTTTGTCCAGCCGAAAAAATCTGTTCTGCGAAACATCATTCAGTACCATAACGAGCATCCGGACGATTCCGGTATTATCTACTGCTTATCAAGAAGAGGAACTGAAGAAATGTCGAATAAGCTGAGAGAAAACGGCATCAACTCGGCTTTTTATCATGCCGGACTTTCTTCTGTGGAAAGGGCAAAAGTGCAGGTAGATTTTTTGAAGGACAAAACACGAGTAATGGTGGCTACGATTGCATTCGGGATGGGAATCGACAAGAGCAATGTCCGTTTTGTGATGCATGCAGATTTGCCCAAAAATATAGAAAGTTATTATCAGGAAACGGGAAGAGCCGGAAGAGATGGCTTACCGAGTGAAGCGATTTTGTTTTATTCAAATGCGGATGTGATGAAACTCAAACGATTTGCAATGATAGAAGGCAATAAAGAGCAATCTGAACTGATGCTGCGAAAACTGAAACAGATGTCCGACTTTGCCGAAATGCAAAAATGCAGACGACAGTATCTGATGGAATATTTCGGCGAAAAGCACGATGGCAGCTGCAATTCCTGCGATTATTGTCTCAGTGATTTTGAAACTTTTGATGCAACGGCTGATGCTCAGAAATTATTGAGCGCAGTCTACAGATTGAAAGAACGTTACGGAAAAACACTGATTATTGATTTTCTGCGGGGTTCGCAAAGTGTTAAAATTACAGACTACATGCGCAGTCTGCCTACTTATGGCGTAGGAATTAATCAGGATAAAAACTATTGGCAAAACTTAATAACTCAGTTGCTCATCAAAGGCTTCCTGTATGAATCGAATGAGGAATTTCCTGTTTTGAAATTAAATGAAGAAAGCAGATTAATTTTATTTAAAAATAAAAAAATAATCTTTCAGAAAGTAAAAGAACGAGCAAAAGCTGTCACCATTGCAGAAATAGAAACTGATTATTTCACTCCTGATATCGATGCAAATGAAGAACTTTTTGCAGAACTGAAAACTTTAAGAAGGGAAATTGCCGAGCGTGAAAATGTTCCGCCCTACGTTATTTTTTCTGATGCGACTTTGCTGGAATTATCATCTTATATGCCTAGTTCAAAAGAAGAATTGAATCAGATCAGTGGTTTCGGAGTTTTTAAGATAGAGAAGTATGGGGATATATTTCTTCCAACAATTATCGAATTTTGCAGGAAGAATAATGTAGGCAGTAAAATTTCGGAGAAAAAACCTAAAAAAGCACGTGCACCAAAGAAAGCAGTTAAAAGTACATCAGGAACTTTTGCAACAACTTTTGAACTATACAAGCAGCATCACAGTGTTGAGGAAATTGCAAAAATCAGAAGTCTATCGATTAACACTATCCAAAATCATTTAGCAAAATATGTAGAATCGGGAGCGATAAAACCAACCGAATTAATGGACGTCAACAAAATAAAACCTATCCTTGAGATTGCCAAATCTCAATCCATTCAGTCATTAAAAGCGATTAAAGAAGAATTAGGCGATGATTTTTCTTATTTTGAAATTCATGTTGCGATTGCTTATCATAATTCGCAGCAGTAATTTTTTGAAACTAAAATTTCATCAAAATTATTTCCCCGACCCTGAAGGTGTAATTTTATTTCTAAAAAATATTAATATCGGATGTATCTTATAATTCATATATCCGATATTAAAATAAAATCGTAAATTTATCATTATGAAACGTCTGATAAAATTCTGATTAAAAATTCGTAATCTTTTATAGACGTTGCATCTGACATATAAATACAGACAAAAAAGCATAAGATGAAATGGCAAGAATATCCTTATCACTTTGAGGGTTTAGAAAAACAACTCGAAAGAATTCTGCAGAAAAAAGAGGAATTAGATCAGTTACGCCCTATCCCGACCTATGCTCTGAAAAGCATAAAAGAAAGTCTGATGATTGAATGGACCTACAATTCGAACAGTATTGAAGGGAATACTTTGACGCTTCAGGAAACCAAAATGGTTATCGAAGAAGGTTTTACTATCAAAGGAAAATCTTTACGGGAACATTTCGAAGCCTTAAATCATCAGGAAGCAATTATATTGGTGGAGAGCTTAATATCTGATAGCTATATTTTGAAGGAAACCGATATTTTGAATATTCACGAATTGGTTCTTCAAAAAATTGAAAAAGATTTTGCCGGTCGTTTCAGAACTTCGGGTGTAAGGATTTCCGGAGCGAATTTTGTTCCGCCAAACGCTTTGAAAATTGATGAATACATCACCGAATTAATTGATTGGACGAACAATTTTGACATGAATATCATTTTAAAATCTGCCATTTTTCACCATCGCTTTGTTTGGATTCATCCTTTTTTTGATGGAAATGGAAGAACTGCTCGTTTGCTTTTTAATTTATTGTTGATGAAAGAAGGTTTTCCGCCTGCAATCATTCTTAAAAACGACAGGAAAAAATATTACGATGCTCTGAACTTTGCAAATAATGGGAATTATTCGAAATTGGTTTTGCTTATTTTACAGGCTTTGGAGAGAAGTTTAGACATATATTTAGGTTCGTTAAACAATACTTATGATAATTATCAGAGTATTTCTGATATTGTGAACGAACCGAATATTCCATATGGACAGGAATATATGAGTTTGCTCGCAAGGCAAGGGAAAATTGACGCTTTCAAAGAAGGCAGAAATTGGTTGACGACAAAAGATGCTGTTTTAGATTATATAGAAAAACGGGACAGAAAGAGAAAACTCAAACTGACTTAAATACAAGCGGAGATTAAGTCTTCGCTTTACTTTTGTGTTGATTTTTGATTTAATTCGAATACTAAATTTATTATCTTCTAATTTAGAAAAGGGACCATATAATATTCCCACGGCACAATCATTGTAAGTTTACAAAAAAAGAAAGACAATGAAAGCAATTTGGAACGGTGCCATTGGTTTTGGCTTAGTCAATATTCCTGTAAAGATTTATTCTGCAACAGAAACCAGCAAACTGGATCTCGATATGCTGGATAAATCTGATTTTTCCAATATCAAATTCAAAAGAGTCAATGAAAAAACGGGAAAGGAAGTCAAGTGGGCAAATATCGTAAAAGGTTTTTTGATCGACGATAAATATGTCGTTCTCGAAGATGAAGATTACGAAGCTGCAAGCCCTGAAAAAACAAAAATCCTGGGCATCGAACATTTTGTAAAAGAAGTTGAAGTAGACTCTGTTTATTTTGAGACACCTTATTTTCTGGAACCTCAAAAAAACGGCGAAAATGCTTACCGGCTCTTAATCAAAGCCCTGCAACAGACAAAAATGGTGGGTATCGGAACATTTGTTTTACGCGATTCGGAAGCTATCGGAATGATCCGTCCTTATAATGATGACGTTTTAGTATTAAACAGATTACGGTTTAATCAGGAAATAAGAGATTACAAAGATTTGAAAATTCCTGCTAAAAAAGCTCCGAAACCTGCTGAATTAAAGATGGCTAAAAATCTCATCGAACAGCTTTCTGAATCTTTTGATCCTTCGTTTTACAAAAACACCTATTCGGAAGAGCTGCTTAAAATTATCAAGAAAAAAGCCAAAGGAAAATCAATAAAACTGAAAAAATCAGAACCTGCAAAACAAGGTAAAGTGGTTGACTTAATGGCTCAGCTGAAAGCAAGTTTACAAAGTCCGAAATCTAAAAATGCTTCCTGATCATGGCACTTAAAGATTATAACGAAAAAAGAAAGTTCGACGAAACAACCGAACCTAAAGGAAAAACAAAAAAAAGTGAAAATCAGCTTATTTTTGTAATACAGAGACATGCTGCGTCAAGACTCCACTATGATTTTCGTTTGGAGATGGAAGGCGTTCTAAAAAGCTGGGCAGTTCCGAAAGGGCCGTCATTAAATCCTGATGACAAACGGTTGGCGATGATGGTAGAAGATCACCCATACGATTACAAAGATTTTGAAGGAAACATTCCTGACGGAAATTATGGGGCCGGGCAGGTCGAAGTTTGGGACAGCGGAACTTATGAACCTCTGGATGATACCAGTAAACTGTCGGATGAAAAAGAATTATTAAAGGAACTGAAATCAGGATCACTAAAATTCATTTTACATGGTAAAAAACTGAAAGGAGAATTTGCTTTGGTTAAAATGAAAAATGCGGAAAACAACGCATGGCTTTTGATTAAGCATAAAGATAAATTTGCAAAAGACGAATATGATGCAGAAGATAACGTTTCGCCGAAATCATTAGTTTCAAAATTCATCGAGGAAAAAAAAAGCCCAAAAAGCAGCAGAAAGAAATAAAATCTGACACCAAATCAAAGTTTCAAAAATTCAATTCTTTAGGGGATGAAAAAAAATTAGAAACCTTCATCAGGCCCATGCTGGCAAAATCTTTTGAAAAACCTTTCGACCACGAGAATTGGCTTTTTGAAATTAAATGGGACGGCTACCGGGCCGTGGCAGATCTGAGCAAAAAGCTTCCCCTATTCTATTCCAGAAACGGAATTTCCTTTTTATCAAAGTTTGATATCATTTCCAACGATTTCAAACAACAGAAACATAACATGATTCTTGACGGCGAAATTGTCGCATACGATGAAAATGGCAAACCGAGTTTTCAGTTACTACAGCAGATAGGTGACAATCCTAATCTGGCTTTAACATATCAGGTTTTTGATCTCCTTTGGCTTAATGGCCATTCGACAGAAGAACTTCCACTGATACAGAGAAAAGAACTGTTAAAAGACGCACTCATTGAAACCGATCTAATCAGATTTTGTGACCACGTTCCTGAAAAAGGGATTGATTTCTTTGATCAGATGAAAAAAATGCAGCTTGAAGGAATGATAGCCAAAAGATCGGACAGCATTTACAGTGAAAATTCAAGGAGTACAGACTGGCTCAAAATAAAATTTACCAATACAGAAGAAGCGGTCATCTGTGGTTTTACTAAACCAAAAGGTTCCCGTCAGGGTTTTGGAGCATTGATTCTCGGAAAATATGCGGAAGGTAAATTAATTTATTCAGGGCATACCGGAACGGGATTTAATAATGAATTGCTTAACCGGCTTTATCTGATACTAAAAAAATCAGAATTGAAAAATGCTCCTTTTGAAACCATTCCAAAGACCAATATGCCCGTAACTTGGGTAAAGCCTGAATTAGTCTGCGAAATAAAATACTCGGAAATCACTAAAGACGGCATGTTCCGCCATCCTGTTTTCGTAGCACTGCGGGAAGACAAGAATACGGATGAGATGAATATATCAAGTCAAAAAGATAAAAACCCTAACAATATGTCAACTAAAAAAAAGATTGAAGAAGACAATGGTGATGAAAAAGACACAGAAATTACATTGAACAGACACAAAATAAAACTCACCAATCAGGATAAAATTTATTTTCCCAAAGATAAAATTAGCAAAGGAGATGTTGTGGAATATTACCAGTCTGTGGCTGAATACCTTTTGCCTCATTTGAAAAACCGCCCTCTTTCACTGAACCGTTTCCCAAGTGGAATTGACCAGTCAGGGTTTTATCAGAAAGATACCGGTGATACTTTTCCGGACTGGATCAAAACGACAAAAGTCCATTCAGAATCTACTGATAAGTATATTGATTATGCCATCTGTAATGACAAAGCGACAATGGCTTATCTTAATAATCTTGGCTGCATTGATTTCAACCCGTGGAACTCCTCTCTTCCTGATCTTGACCATCCCGATTATTTGGTTCTGGATTTAGACCCTTCAAAGAAAAATTCTTTTGATCATGTGATTGAGACCGCTCAACAGGTCAGAGAAGTGTTGGGTGCAATTAAAATAAAAGGGTACTGTAAAACGTCCGGAAGCACAGGAATTCACATCTATATTCCTATGGGTGGCAGTTATGATGATGACCAGGTCAAAGATTTTGCCCACATCCTGATGAAGCAGGTCAATGATAAACTTCCGAAAATAACGACCCTGGAAAGAAGCCTTCAGAAAAGAGACGATAAAAAAATCTACCTTGATTATCTTCAGAACCGGCAGGGTCAGACTTTGGCAAGCGTGTACAGTCTGAGACCAAAGGAAGGAGCTGCTGTTTCTATGCCACTGGAATGGGACGAATTGAAAAAAGGATTGAAGCCAACAGATTTTAACATAGAAAATGCTTTGGAACGAATTAAAGCTAAAGGAGATCTTTTTAAGCCTGTTTTAGGAAAGGGAATCGATATGATGAAGGCACTGGAATTGTTGCAGGATGCGAAGTAATTTGATATTTTTGGTCATATAAATAATAACAATGAACGGGGATATTATAATTAACCTTTCCTTTAACGAAAAAAATGAAAGAGATAATCAGAATTTTTACTTTAAATACGTCTGGGATAAAGTTTTTAAGTTTAGAACCAGAATTATTGTTATAACTGTTGTATTTCTTTTCTTAGGTTTTTATCCGATAGAAAACTTTAACACAAATCTACTGTATTATATTATAAAATACATTGGAATTTTCCTTGGTGGATCCTGCCTTATTATAACATATCGGTATTTTGTCTCAAAAAAGAAATTTAAAGTTGAAGTAGAGAAAATTATTGCCGAATATAAATTAAAATCTGAAATTTCTCATATACGACTCAATGATAAGGAGATTGAATTTAAGAATCCATTTAACACCATTTGTTCGATTTGGGAAAAAACAACCTATGATTTAAAGGATAATCATTTATTAATTAATCCCATTTCAAATGTAAACTTCATTGTAAATAAAACTGAAGTAATGGCTGACGAATTTGAAACCATTCATAGTTTTCTGCAAAAATATTCAAAATTAAAACCCTAAGGCAATTTTGCTACCAGACTCTCCGGCAGAATTTTCAAAACAAAATAGATCATTTTCCATTTAAAATTGGGAACGATTGTAAAAGAATTTCCAGCATTAACGATATGTTCCGCCACATAATCAGGTTCCATTAAAAGGCTTTTATTAAGATCCAGACCTGCATTTATTTTTGTATTAATATATCCACTTATCAAAACATTGACTTTTACATTCCTTCCCTGTAATTCCTGTCTTAAACCAGCTAAATAGGTCGTGAAAGCAGCTTTTGTACTTCCATAAACAAAATTACTTTTCCTTCCTCTGACCCCTGAAAGCGAAGACAGTCCAATAATTCTTTCTAAATTCCTATTATTTCCGTCGGCTGCAATAATATTAAGAATAGAAACACCGCCCATATAATTGACCTGTATCATTTGCTGCGTACCTTGAAAATTTCTTAAAGCTTCTGAGTTTTCAACTAAAAACCCTGCAGCATACACAACAACATGAGGCTGAACAGGAAGTCCATCATAAAGCCTTTGATGGGAATCAAAATCCGCAGCATCAAAATACATAACGGAAACTGCTGATGCCAGATTATTTTTTTCAACAAAATCATTCAGAGAGTCGGTATTCCTGGATGCAGCTATAATCTCAAAGCCTTTTTCAACATATTGCAGAATACATTGTTTAGCCACATCAGAATTGGCACCGAGTATAAGAACGGTTTTAGTTTTGTTTTGATTCATTGGGCAAAGATATTTTTAAAACATGAATTACGCTAATCTGACAATCACGAACAATCATTTAAATACATCGGTCTCCTGACTTTTTAAAATTAAAAAAAACAATTAAAAAAAGCTGTAGATTTTCATAAGGAGCATACTTGAAAAACGGCGCGGTGACCTTTGATCACCGCGCCGTTTTATAATAATATCAAACTGAAATTTATTTTTTTTCAGTATCAATAACTTCTTTTTTATCAGTAGCTGTTATCGCTTTATCACCAAATCTGGCCGCTGTAAATTCTCTCGAAATAGCAGCTTTTTCGAATTTTAATTTTCCGGATAGGGTTTCAATAACGATTCCGTCCTCCTGGATCTGAGCAATTCTTCCATGAAGACCTGAAGTCAGCACCACTCTGCTTCCTACTTTAAGATCATCCTGAAATTTTTTCTCCTGCTTCTGCTTTTTCATCTGAGGTCTGATCATCAGGAAATAAAATCCTACAAACATGACGCCCATCATGATCAGCATCATTGGAGAAGACCCTCCTGCAGGTGCCTGTAAAAATAATGTTACCATATCTGATTATTTAGGTTGAATGTTTGCATTGAACGTTAGTTTAATCGGAGCATTTTCCACGTTGGCAAAAACATCTGCATATTTCTGAACAGCACCGTCAAAGCTTGAAGAGTCAAAACTTAATGTAATCTTCCCTTTTTTACCCGGTAAAATCGGATCTTTTGTAAATTCAGGAGCAGTACATCCACATCCAGGTTTTACTTCAGAAATAACCAGCGGATTCTTACCTGTATTGGTAATTTCGTATACATGATTAACCTTATCTCCTTTTTTAATGTTTCCGAAATCATAACTGCTCTGAGATAAAGCAATTGTAGTTAACGGCTGATTTGAAACTGCTGGCGACTGTGCACTTCCACCTGTTACCGGAGGAGTTACTTTTGCTGCTGTTCCTGCAGAATCAGTTGGATTTACTGTAGTTGTAGAATCTGATACTGCAGTTTCTGAATTTTGAATCCCTTTGTTTTCTTCTTTTTTACAAGAAACCAAACCAGAGCCTATGATAGACAAAGCGATAATTGATAACGTCTTTTTCATTTTTATTCTGTTTATATTCTGTTTAAATCTTTACAATATTTATCTAAAATTCCATTGATGAATATATTGGAACGGTCGGTTGCAAATACTTTAGAAATCTCAATATATTCATTGATGATAACTCTTGAAGGGGTAAGAGGAAAATGATCAAGCTCGGTCAATGCAATTGTTAAAATTACTTTATCCATCAGTCCGACACGATCCAGGTCCCAGTTTTCCAATCTTTCAGACAGCTTTTTTTCATTGCCTTCCCAATTGTTCAGTGTATCTCTCAATAATTTTCCGGCAAAGTTTTTATCTTCTTCATCTTTAATCATTTTGATCAGCGTACGGCTGTCTTCATTTTCCTTGATAAAACCTATCGTTTTCTGAACCATTGAATTCGCAATGTGAATATCATCCGACCAGGAAAGTTCACGGTCTCCTACGTAATCATGAAAATCTTCATTCTCCGCTACATATCTCAGAAAAAGTTTTCCGATAAACTTCTGATCTTCATCAAAAGAGTATTCTTCTTCCTTCATGAAATCCTGGTATCTTTTGCCTGAAGTCATTCTCTGGAAAGTACGCACTAAAAAATCATCGTGCAGATCCCATTTCAAATCCTGGTGCTGACCGGAAAAGAAAAGCCTCTCAGGATTTTCTTCCAACTTGATCAGAACCTGATTATTGATAAATTTTTGATTGGGATTGATGTCAGAATCGGTTTTGAAGTATTTATTCTTACCGATTTCCATCTGATTTTCTGCGAGCGCTTTCAGGGCAACCATAAAATTGAGTTCCAGAACATACAGATTATAGATTTTCTCTATACTCGAGAACATGTTTTTCTCTAAAACATCAAATTTAATTGGATTTTGGTAGTATGAATATACATTCTCCACCACTTTCTCACGGATTTGTCTTCTTCCTAACATTCAAAGAGCTTTTTATGGGTGCAAAGATACAAAATTTAAAATGTATGTGATTCGCACTCTGTATCAATTTTTGTAATTTTGCAAAAGTTTATGAAAGCACTGAAAACTCTGAACCCTTACTTTTGGAAGCACAAAATATTATTGTTTTGGGGGTTACTCTTTATAATTGCCAGCAACTTTTTCAACATATATAAAGTACAGTTCGTAGGAAAATCTGTAGATGAACTGACTAAACAGGGCAATCTGGGATTCAACAGACAGGTTCTTATTTATGTTGCCATTATTGTCGGATGCTCCCTTCTAACAGGATTCTTTACTTTTATGATGAGACAGACCATTATTGTTGCATCAAGAAGAATAGAATATGAGCTTAAAAATAAAATATACAGACATTATCAGGAACTATCCCTCACCGATTACAAGACTACCACCACAGGAGATCTTATGAACCGTCTCAGTGAAGACGTCGTTGCCGTAAGAATGTATCTGGGGCCAGGTGTAATGTATGTAGTGAACCTCGTGATCCTGCTGACAATCACCTGTATTTATATGCTGAAGACTGATGTTTCAATGACTGTATGGACTCTGTTTCCTCTTCCAATTCTTTCCTTTATCATTTTTAAGGTGAGTTCGATCATTAATAAAAAATCGAAAATCATGCAGAAGAGTCAGTCAGCGATTTCCACTTTCGTACAGGACAGCTTTTCAGGAATAAGGGTTGTGAAATTTTTCGCAAAAGAAAACTATATTAAAAAAAGTTACGGAGTAAAGGTGACCGATTATCAGGAAAAAGCTCTTGATTTAGCAAAAACAGAAGCATATTTCTTTACGATTATCTTATTTGTAATCGGTCTGCTCAACGTTGCGATCATTCTGATCGGGGGGCAAAAGTACATTGCAGGGGAACTGAGCGTAGGTAAAATTGCCGATTTCTTTATGTACATCAATATATTGATCTGGCCTTTTTCTATGGTGGGATGGGTAACTTCAGTAAACCAGAGAGCAGAGGCATCTATGCAGCGGATCAATGAATTTCTGGATAAAAAATCTGAGGTCATTAATAAAAATTTTGAAAAGGATCCTGTCAAAGGAAATATAGAATTCAGAAATGTGTCCTACATTTACCCAAATACCGGAATCAAGGCTTTAGATAATTTGAGTTTTACTATTGATGCCGGTCAGTCATTAGCCATTATGGGGAAGACAGGAAGTGGAAAATCAACCGTTGCATTATTGTTATGCAGACTTATAGATCCTACTGAGGGTGAGATTCTGATCGACGGCAAAAACCTGAAAGAACTTAATCTTGATAATTACCGGGATTTTATTGGATATATTCCACAGGAGAGTTACCTGTTTTCAGATTCGATTGAGCATAATATCGGATTCTCCATTGACAGTCCTTCCCACGAAAAAGTTGTCGAATATGCTAAAATAGCGGATGTTCACAAAAACATTGTCGGATTCAAAGAAGGTTACAAAACAATGGTTGGTGAGCGTGGAGTGATGCTTTCAGGAGGTCAGAAACAGCGAATATGTATTGCCAGAGCATTGATAAAAGATCCGAACATCATTATCTTCGACGATTCTCTGTCAGCATTAGATACAGAAACGGAACAGAATATCTTAGAAAACATCGACAGCAAAATTCATAATGCGACATCCATAATTATCACACACAGAGAGTCCAGCGCTCAGAGAGCTGATAAAATTATTAATCTTACTGAAATTACCAATTCTGTAACTGCATAGCTGTTTCTTTTGGAATTGTTAAATAAATCATAAAAAAAATTTTGTGATTAAAAGAAATATTTTATATTTGTTCTTAACAAGATTAAAAAATATCTAATAATGAGTGAATACAAGGAACGCCATGAGAATGAAATTTTCACGAAGGTGTTAAAAGCAGGAAGAAGAACGTATTTCTTTGATGTGCGCGAGACGAAAGCAGGAGATTATTATCTTACAATTACCGAGAGCAAAAAGAATTTCGGAGAGAATGGAGAAGCTACATTTGAAAAGCATAAGATTTACCTATACAAGGAAGATTTTAAAAGTTTTCAGGAAATGTTCAATGAATCTACAGATTTTATCATTAATGAGAAAGGTGAAGATGTAATATCTGAGAAACATGATAAAGATTTTAAAAGCAGAACTTATACGATAGATTCTGACGACGAAGTTTAAATCAGCAGCCTTCCCACTATAAAAACATAAGCATCTTTTCAGATGCTTTTTTTGTATAAAAAAAACACATCTTCAAAAGAAGATGTGTTTTAATGTGGGTGAATGAGGGGTCTCGAACCCCCGACCTCCGGAACCACAATCCGGCGCTCTAACCAACTGAGCTACAATCACCGTTTCGTGGGTGCAAATATAGAAATTTTATTTTACTTACAAAACAATTCCTTCAAAATTTTTCAAAACTAATAACTTTTCTGTCGTAAAGCCCTCTGCAAACGCTACACCTGATAATCTTCCGAGATCCTGAGCACGATAAGTCAGACTTTCATAAAAGTCTTTTGTTGCAATCGGAGTTACCGGTTCTTTTGATTCAGGATCATAGAACTGTGTTTTAAACGCCATACAAGCCTCCAACTTCCTCTCAAGGTGTTCTGATATGTCGATTACAAATTCGGGCTTGATATCTTTCCATTGAATATAATGAAAAACCTGTTTAGGTCTCCAGATTTCCTGAGATTCTCCATCGATGGCGGTTTCAATCTTACGGAGACCTGCTAAGAAGCAGGCATCAGAAACTAATTTAGCCGCTTTTGCATGGTCGGGATGCCTGTCGTCGATTGCGTTGGCTAAAACAATTTCAGGGCGGTATTTGCGGATCATTTTTACAATACTCAACTGATATTCTTCTGAATTAACAAGAAAACCATCTTTCATCCCAAGATTTTCCCTTGCCGAGACGCCCAAAATATTTGCGGCTTCTGTTGCTTCTTCTTTTCTCGTTTCATCTGTTCCACGGGTCCCTAATTCTCCGCGGGTTAAATCTACAATAACACAGGTTTTCCCTTCTGAAATTAATTTAGCAATTGTTCCGCCACATCCCAATTCAACATCATCAGGATGAGCGCCGAAAGCCAGTATATCTGTTTTCATTTAAAATAAAGATTTTATATAATTTATAATAATGCTTCAGTGAGTATTTCTTTTACATCAACTCAATATTTCTGCAGTATTTCACAGTTTCAAATATATGATTAAAAACAAAAACTTCCCAGGCCTGATGGATGGGAAGTTTATATAGTTATGATTTAAAAATCAGATTACTTGTTTATTTCAGTGTTTAATTTTACAGCATCCTGATAAGTCGGATCTAACTGTAAAGATTTAGCAACATAATCTTTTGCTTTCGCTGCATCAGAATCTTTAGATAAATAAGCAACTGCAAAATAAGCATACGCCAGAGTTTGCTTATTAGCCTCCACTTCTGCGGGTTTTACGGTAGCAATGTATTTCTCATAAGCCACTTTTGCGGCATCATTGTTTGTAGCCTGCTGATAAGCATATCCTAAACTGTAATATGCTGGAGCCCAATCAGGAAGGATTGTACTCATTTTCTGCCATGTCATGATCGCACCATTCCAGTTTTTCACATCCTGATAGGCCGTAGCCAGTTTATATAATGCATCAGAATCCTGAGCATTAGCAGCCACCTGCTTTTTCAAAGCTTCAATCTGAGGGTTGGTAGGACCTGCATCAACAGAAGATTGAGATGCTGCACCTCCTCCACTTATCTTAGCCAATTCCATATCCCATTTCATTGTTTCGTCTTTCGCTGCTTTTGCGATAGCGATTTTCTGCTGAGATTCTGATGTTAAAGCTGCTTTTTTTGCTGCATCAGTTTCAGTCTTCGCTAATCCCGCTGCAATCAAGCCCTGTAATCCCTGATCAGCAGGTAGTACTCTTGACTTTTCGGCCTGGGAGACGAATGAATCCATGTTCTTTTTTGCTTCTGCATATTGTCCGTCAGCATAATTAACATATGATCTCAATTTGAATTTGATAGGATCATTGATTTTATCAAAAATTTTATCTAAAATCGCTTTTGAGTTTGCATAATCTTCATTGGTGAAATACAGCTTTGCAATTTCTAACTGTGTATATGGATCCTCATCTGCATATTTGGTGTAGTTAATCAAATCCTGAGTCGCTTTTGCATTCTCCTGATATTTGATATTATATGCAGCCAAAGCCTTGTAAGCCGGTGCGTACGTAGGATCAGTAGCAATCGCTTTCTCTATACTTGTCTTAGCCTGCTGCCATTGCTGTGCAGCCATCCAAAGCGTTCCGATTCTTGTATAAACAGAAGCTTTGTTTTTAGCTAAAGGCAACGCTTTGTCATAAGCGGTCATTGCATCTCCGGGAATCTTTTTCAGTCTGTAAGCATCACCCAAAGTATAATAGTAGTTTGCAGGAACCTCCTTTTTAGCTGCTCTTTCAATCGCTTTGTTCAAAAACTGAATAGCCAGATCAGGAGAGTTGTTTTTCTCAAATAAAGTCAATGCTTCTGCAGCTCTGAACAGAACTTCAGCATCCTTTTCTCTTGAATCCTTAACTATATTCTGAATTTCAGCGACCGCACTTTTATCACCTTTTCCCAGTTTAACAGCAGCTAAACCAAGCTTATTTAAGTAACTTTTGCTGTCTGCAGCAAGACCTTTATTAAAATTATCTGTAGCCTGAGCAAAATCAGGCTCTGACTGTCTTAAATATGTATTTCCTAAATAAAAATAATTTTCAGCTTTCGGCTCTTTAGCGATCATCTGAGTAAAATTATTCTTCGCCTGAGCAAACTTGTCACTGTCAACACTGTTGATACCCTCCTGTAACGTCTGTGCAACTGTAAAATTGCTAAAAAATACAACCGCTGCTCCAAAAGCAATCTTCTTTACATTCATAATCATTATATCTTTCATTAAATATTTTCTAAATTGAACTATAGGTTACCCACAATTTTCAGACCAAAATAAATGAATTAAATTGGTAATCAGGTTAATTTAATATTATTTAACGCATCTGAACTTCTCTGGGATAAATATTGTAAGGCTGCAGACCTTCTTTCTGAACGATCTTCTGTCCTAAATGAGTGCATGAATATCTGATAAATCCATTGGCAATGTTAAAGTTGCCTTCATTGGTCAGGAAATACAGAACCCTGGTAAAAGGATATTTCATTTCACGCATTCCATCGAAATCCGGAGAATATGTTTTTCCTTTACTTACCACAGGTAAAACTTTTATTAATTCTCTTAACTTTTCAGCGTTTTTATCATAAGGCCTGCTGAGGGTATTTAGGCCAACAACCCCTATTTTATCAGGATACCTGCTCAATTCCTCAATTACTTTCGTACTTCCCGGAATCACAGAATATTTCAGGTCTTTAGGAAGTTTTTTTAATTTTTGAGCAATAAAATTCAGATTACTGGAATTGGCTCCATCAAAAATAAAGTTTTTCTCGTCAGACTGCATTCCACTGATGATTTCTTCCATTGTGATACTTGTTCTGTCCGAATTCTTCGGAACCACAAAAACAACTGCGTCAGCAGCAAATCTGGCAGGAATAAATTTCAAGTCTACCTGTTTCTCATAAGCATCTTTTTCTTCAGGAGATAGATCTTTAGACATAACGGCAATTTTCACCTTATTGTTTAAAAGATCCAAAAAACCCAAATCTTCTTTTTTAGTAATGACTTTTATTTTACTTTCAGGGTAACTGATCATGTAACCTTCCGCTAATGCTTCAGTTACGCTTTTGAACGACTCATCAGTAAGAATGGTCATCTCACCGTTGTTATAAGACAGAGATTTTTCTTTTTTTGAACAGCCGGCAGCGGTCAGTAAAAAAACAAGCATTAATATAATACTATTCTTCATGGCTGTCATTTTTAAGATTGATAAATCCACGCCAGATTCTGAAAGTACCGTATAAAATAATAGCGATACCAAACACCAGAATCATTGTAGGATCAAAACTGGCAAAAGAGGTTTTATAAAATATAATAACCAATCCCAATACTATATAACAAAATCCTGTAACTAAGGATAAATATTTGAAAACCATATAACAAAAGTATTAAAAAAAATAAAAAGAGAAGCATATGCTTCTCTTTTTAACTAATATTTAAAGATAAATTCTATCCTTCAAAATTCATCGTTAATGGTAATCTGAATCTGTAACGAACAGATTGACCGTTGATTTTTGCAGGAGTCCATTTATTCTTAATTGACTTGATCGTTCTAACAGCTTCAGAATTAAAATCTGAATTCTTACCGTTAGCTTTTACGTCTGTAATAGATCCATCTCTTTCAACAACGAAAGTAATTTCAGTTTTTACAGTACCTTCATCACCATTCATAGCAGAACCGTCAAAGTTACCAGATACTTTATTTCTAAAAGCATTGATTCCTCCAGGGAACTCCGCAGTCTGTTCAACCTCACTATATACCTGCGTATCACTTACCTGAGGTTTAACTTCAGCTGTTGAAGCTTTGTTACCTGTAGATGGCGGTGGCGGCGGCGGTGTATAAGCCGGAGCTTTCACCCCTTCCTGATTAACCAAACCAGTCGTTGTCTCTAATTGCTTAGAAATCGGTGGTGGCGGAGTTTCAATCTTTGGAGCTTTTACCGGTTCCGGAACCACATTCTGAATAATTTCAATTTTCTCCTCTTCCTTTGGTGGAGGTGGTGGAGGTGGTTCTTCTTCCTTAGGCTGCTCTATAATTTTATCTTCCTGAATAATATCAACCAAATCAGCTTTTACTTCAACCTGCTCTTCGGCAGTTAAATTTTTAATGGTTAAATAGATTAAGGGAGATAATGCAATCAATAAAAATATAGAGGTACCAATAATAAAAGATTTTGTCAGTAATCTGGGATACTGCGTTCTGATATCATAAGCCCCATAATTTTTATTTCTATTTTCAAATACGATCTCATCTAAAGTTAGATTAGGACCGTAAGCATTTTCATCTGCCATTGTAATATAAATTTAATGGTTAATTACTTTGTTGTAATTGATTAATTACCAACTCTCTTATCATAAATCGCTTTTTCCCAAGGCTTCACATCGGTAACACCGTATCTTTCGCTTTTGGTAATGGCCATTTCGTCGAGAATATCTACAAAGTTCTTATATACTGCATCGTCAGTCGGCTTGATAATTACTGTGAATTTGTCTTTATCTGCCGCACCAGCTTTTGCTTGCTCAATGATCTTTCTGATTCCTTCTCTGTCAAAAGAAGTTTCTTTAAGATTCTGATCAGTAAGAGATGTATTATCTTCCTGATGCCAAAAAATCTTATTGTCTTTTCCTAATAACAAAGAAATTGAATTCGAAAGCTTAATTTCTGTCGGGGGTGGTTTTGGAGCATTAGGATCCGGTTTTGCCGGAAGACCTAAATCCATTACATTTGGTTTACTGAACGTTGATGTAAACATAAAGAACATCAATAATAAGAAATTCAAATCAACCATAGGAGTCATATCGACTCTGGGGTTATTCTTCTTGGATCGTACCTTGCCGCCTTTGCCGCCTTTTTCTTGTACCTGTACTTCTGCCATTTCTACTCCTTATTATTCGTTAGGTTTACCTTCTTGTGACGTAATCAACCAAAATTTAAGAAAATCAATATCTCTTAAACCCTCAAATAAACTCTTAACTTTTGGATATTCTGTTGTAACATCACCCTTAATCGCTAATTTGTATTCAGGATTAACACTTAAGCTTTGCTCTACCCAGTCCACTAACTGTTTATCTGTACTGTCCATAGGAATTCCCTTCGGACTTTTAAAATTCTTCTGCTCATCTTCAGACAAAGCAAGATAGCTTCTCAACTGGTTCATAGGAACCCCTATTGTCTGAACTCTCTGAAATGCAGCTTTTTGGTTGTTGTCAAAAGTAATTCCGTACTTTTTCCCCATTTTATCCAAAAGCTCTAACCTTTCTGATGCATTTTCTACTGGCTGGAAATAAAATTTTCCGTCCGGTGTAGCGTTGATCGTCATTAAACTAGCATCAGGAAGTAATTTTTCTGAGATTGAAGATGGCGGTTTGATCTGCTCCACATCAGGTTTCTTAAACTGCGTGGTCATAATAAAGAACGTAAGCAGTAGGAATGTAACGTCGCACATTGCGGTCATATCCGTAACTACCCCATGTCTTTTTGGTTTTATTCTCGCCATTATTTATTATCTAATTAAATTATAAACTTCTTTTTGTGTAAAACACAGATTCACTTATTTCTTAGTGAAATTCTGCAAATGACTGCTGGATGCTCATTGCGATCTCATCGATCTTGTAAGTCAATCCGTCAATTTTAGAAGTAAAGAAGTTATAAAGGATAATTGCTACAGCCGAAGTACCAATACCTAATGCAGTGTTGATCAATGCTTCAGAGATACCGATTGACAATGCAGCAGCATCAGGCGTACCACCACTAGCTCCTAAAGCGAAGAACGCTCTAATCATACCAATTACAGTACCTAATAGTGCTACCAATGTTGCAACTGTACCTAATGTAGAAAGAATCATCATGTTTTTTTCTAACATTGGCATTTCAAGAGTAGTAGCCTCTTCAATAGCTTTGTTTAGAGCGATCATTTTCTGTTCTTTGTTCAAGGTCGTATCATGAGCTAACGCTTTATAAGTCGTCAAACCTTCTTTTACAACATTCCCTACAGATCCTTGCTGTCTGTCACACTCCTCTAAAGCTTCGTCAACTTTATTCTGGTTCAACAAACTTCTAACTTTTACAACGAAGTTGTCAACGTTCCCTGCACCTGAAGCTTTGCTCAATACAAAATATCTTTCAAATGAGAAAACGATTACAGTAATCATGAATGTAACAAGCAATGGTACAATTACACCTCCCATGTAAATCATTCCCATAAATCCTTCTGGATGCAAATCTTTACCTTCTACATCAGAAAAAGCTACTGAACCTCCTCCTAACCTGGGATCAGCTTTAAAATTACCTGGACTACCCAATACGAATAACCAAATACAAATCCCCAACACCAATAGGATAGGAATAATTACAGCCGGATTTAAACCTCCTGCCTTTCTAGCAACTACTTGCTCATCATTTTTTGAAACATTCATTTCCATATTTAACTAAATTATATTGTTTAAAAATTTTAAAGTTGTAAAATAAAGGCAAAATTACTTAAAATGCAATAGTCTTAAATAAACATTTTGCCTTTTTTCGATAAAGAAAAATTAATACGATTCCGATATTGTAATTATATCTAATATTATTAATGATTTTTATCACTATTTGCAAATACATTAAAAAATAATAAAAATTAACCTTCTATTTTTTTGAAATCACCAATGTTAATTTTAAATTAAATTACAATATTTACTATTTTTTTAGGTACCACAATAATCTTTTTAGGTGTTTTACCTTCTAAAATTTCTTTCATTTTGTCATTTTGAAGCACTAAAATCTCTACATCCGCTGCAGAAAGCTGAGCAGAGAGAGAAATTTTAAATTTCATTTTACCGTTTACGCTTACCGGGTAGTTAATTTCATCTTCTACTAGATATTCCTCGTTTAAAACGGGGAATTTTTCAAATTCTATTGAGTTGTTATGACCAAGCAAATTCCATACCTCTTCACAGATGTGAGGAGCATAAGGGGAAATTATAACGGCAAGTGGTTCTAAAATATTGCGTTTGCTGCATTTTAATTTCTGTAACTCATTCACTGCTATCATAAATGAGGATACGGAAGTATTAAAAGAGAAATTTTCAATATCTGAAACAACCTTCTTAATTAAAGTATGCAATATCTTATATTCCGCTTTCGTAGGCTCTTCATCAGAAACTTCAAAGATATCTCCGTTGAAGTATAAATTCCAGAATTTCTTAAGGAAACCATACACTCCACTCAGACCTTGGGTATTCCAGGGCTTTGATTGCTCTAAAGGACCCAGAAACATTTCATACAGTCTCAGCCCGTCTGCACCATATTCTTCACAGATGTCATCAGGATTTACGACATTGTACTTTGATTTAGACATTTTTTCAACTTCACGTCCCGTAATGTACTTTCCATCTTCCAGGATAAATTCTGCATCTGCATAATCGGGTCTCCAAGCTTTGAAAGATTCTGTATCCAATTCGTCTGAAGTTCCCTTTAATAAAGAAACATCTACATGAACTGCCTGTGTTTTATACTCAACTGCCAGATTTTTTGAAACATACTGATTGGTTCCTTCAATCCTGTAAACAAAAGCACTCATTCCTAGAATCATTCCCTGATTGATCAGTTTCCGGAAAGGCTCTTCCTCCTGATTAATGTATCCCCGATCTTTTAAGAACATATTCCAGAAACGTGAATATAACAGGTGTCCGGTAGCATGCTCACTTCCACCGATATACAAATCCACCTGACCCCAATAATCTGAAAGTTCTTTTCTCGCAAAAACCTCATCATTATGCGGATCCATGTATCTTAAGAAATACCATGAGCTTCCTGCCCACCCCGGCATCGTCGATAATTCTAAAGGAAATACGGTTTGATTATCAATTAAATCTGTAGCAACCACTTTCTGACCAACTTCATCCCAGGCAAACGTTTTTGCATTCCCCAATGGAGGATCTCCATCTTCAGTCGGTAAATACTTTTCAACTTCAGGAAGTTCCAGCGGTAAAGCAGAATTTGGCAATGTATAAGGCATCCCCTCTTTATAATATACGGGAACAGGCTCACCCCAGTATCTCTGTCTTGAGAAAATTGCATCACGCTGTCTGTAATTTGTCGTGCCGTGACCAATGTCTCTTCTTTCTATTTCAGCAATTATTTTTGACTTTGCCTCTTTATATTTTAACCCGTTTAAGAAATCAGAATTCACACAGACAGAATCTTTTGAATCAAACGATTTCTCCTGAATATCTTCTTCCGTCTCTACGACTTTTACAATTTCCAAATTAAATTTCTTCGCAAATCTATGATCGCGCTCGTCATGTGCAGGAACAGCCATTACGGCTCCCGTTCCATACCCCATCAAAACATAGTCTGAAATGTAGACCGGCATTTTTTTCCCGCTGAACGGGTTGACTGCATAACTTCCCGTAAAAGCACCGCTTACATTTTTCACATCAGCCATTCTATCACGCTCCGTCTTTTTAGAAGTTTCTTCTATATAATTATCGACTTCAGCTTTCTGTTCTGCTGTTGTAATATTTTCAACCAAAGGATTTTCAGGAGCCAGTACCATAAAGGTCGCTCCGTAAATAGTATCGGGACGGGTTGTGAAAACCTCAATCCCCCTTTCCCCCAAAGGGGCGAGCTGTGGCTGATTCTCTGCTGTAAATTCCTCTGAATCTGATCTTGATTCAAGTTTTTCAATAATTTTTTTAATTACTGATTGGTTCTCACCAATAACTTCTTCATTTTTAAATCTTAATATTTCAAAACCTTCATTTTCTAAAATTTCTGATCTTTCATTATCAGAAATTTTCTGCTTTTCCATATTATGATAACCTCCATCAACTTCAATAATAAGTTTCTTTGATAAACAAACAAAATCTACAATAAAATCATTGATAAGATGTTGTTGTCTGAATTTATATCCTAATTTTTTAGACTTTAAAACCTCCCATAGAATTGCTTCTGCTTCTGTTGGATTATCTCTTTGTTCCTGAGCTTTTTTAATAAGCAAAGCTGAATTACTTCCTCCAGTTATATACCCAAACTTTTTATTATCTTTTTCTGAAGATTCATTTTTTAGAGATGCATCATTAGAGGTATTCTCCCCTTCGGGGGAAAGGGGGAATCTCACCTCCGCTCCCTGAGATTTCCCTATCCAGTATTCCTGGGCATCTTTCAGCGGCTGTGGCCATTCTAAAGTTTTCAGACCTTGTAACAATCTTTCAGAGTACGCAGAAATTCTCATACTCCACTGCATCATTTTCTTTTGATAAACAGGATACCCTCCTCTTTCAGATTTCCCGTCCTTAATTTCGTCGTTGGCTAAAACAGTCCCTAAAGCAGGACACCAGTTTACCGTAGTTTCGGCACGGAAAGAAAGACGGTAATTTAATAAAATATCTTCTTTATCAATTGCAGAAGCATTTTTCCATTCTTCTGAAGTGAAATTTAACTCTTCGCTTTGATTAGCATGTAGCCCTTCTGTTCCATTTTGTTCAAAATGGCTGATTAAAGTTTCGATTGATTCTGCCTTATCCGAATCTTTATTATACCACGAATGAAAAAGTTGAATAAAGATCCACTGTGTCCATTTATAATAGGAAACGTCGGAAGTTCTTACTTCCCTACTCCAGTCGAACGAAAAACCAATTTTTCTTAACTGCTCTTCATATCTGGTGATGTTCTGTTCAGTCGTCACCGCAGGGTGCTGTCCGGTCTGGATTGCATACTGTTCTGCAGGCAGTCCGAAACTGTCATAACCAACCGGATGAAGAACATTAAATCCCTGATGTCTTTTATACCTTGCATAAATATCTGATGCGATATATCCCAGCGGGTGCCCTACATGAAGACCCGCTCCCGACGGGTAAGGGAACATGTCAAGAACATAAAATTTTGGTTTATCGGTTGAATCGGAAGTTTTATAGGTCTGGTTGCTTTCCCAATATTTCTGCCACTTTTTTTCTATCTGCTGATGATCGTAAAACACTTTATTATAGATATTAGATGTTAGATTAATGATTTTAGATTTAAATTCCTTTTTAATTCTGAAATCAAGAGTCACAAATTTAATGATTTTAAAAGAATTGGAAATTAATTTAATTTATCATCATGATAAATTATAAAAAAAATCTCATTGGGAGATGAGATTTATATTGATGTGTTGATGTATTAAATTTGGTGATTAAAGAACAACTCTTTTAAAAGTACGTGTCGTCGTTTTGTAAACAGTAGGATCAGTATCATCTTCAAACTTGATATTCATCGTTTCTGCATTGAGATCAACGACTTTTCCTTTATCTGAAACAACAGTGCCCTGATATTTTATTTCGATACTCTTTTCAGTTTTATTATAGACATACGTAAAATTACGCTGATTAATATTTGAACAGGTTAATGGGCTACCGGCTTCATCTCGGTCTGTTCTCTTACCGGCAGCATTGTCGCCAAATACCCATGTAGATTCTTTCTGACATGTAGTGTATGCAATTTCATCAGAAAACCCGACTCCGTCAAGGTCAACCTCAGTTCTTACTTCAGCCACAGGTCTCCAGGTTCCTACAATAGGAAACTCCTGTACCGTCTCCTCGTCATCGTTACATGCGGTAGTTGCTGCCATTAATGATAAACCTGCAAATAATAATGCTAATTTCTTCATAGATCAAATTTTTCAAGGCATAAAATTATGATTTTTTATTAAAAACCAATCATTTTTTTTGGATTTTGAAATCATAATTTACATTTTATTTGAAATACCAATTTCAAAGACCATTTCCAAAGCCTTATATTTGTAAAAAATACTGAATGGCTGAAGTATCTATCATTACCCCCTGTTATAATTCTTCAAAATTTCTGGAGGAGACAATCCGCTCTGTAATAGATCAGACTTTTACAGATTGGGAATGGTTGATTACAGATGACAATTCCACTGATAACTCTGTAGAAATCATCGAGAAAACAAATGATCCCAGAATACAGCTGACTGTAGCAGAGAAAAACGGAGGTGCAGGCTATGCAAGAAATATCTCTTTGAAAAATGCCAAAGGAAGATTCATTACTTTTCTGGATGCAGATGACTTTTGGGAACCTGATTTCCTGGAAGAAATGATTGGGTTTATGAAAAAGGAAAATGCAGAAATCGCTTATTCCAATTATGCCAGATGCGATGAATATTTAGTTCCGAAGATTGAAGATTTCAGAGCAGATAAAGAAGTCAATTTTAATAATTTACTGAAAACCTGCCGATTGTCTTTACTTTCGTCAATGTATGATTCACTAAGAGTCGGTATAGAATATTTCCCTGAGGGAAGTAAGCGAGAAGACCATGTGATGTGGCTCAATCTGCTGAGAAAAATCCCTGTGGGAAAACCACTTCCTAAGACTATGGCAAAATACAGGATGCACGCAACAAGTATTTCAAGAAAAAAACAGAATATTTTCAAAGATCAGTATTTGGTGTATAAAGATTTTATGAAATTTTCAACGGTAAAATCTGTTTATTACACAACCCATTGGGCAATCAACGGTTTTCTGAAATACTCAAAAATATTTAATTAATGGAATATTCAAAAGAATTTAAAGCTGCACTGAGCAATTTCTCGTCAATAGAAAAAGACCGTCTGATTTTCCGTTTGCTGAAAAAGGACAAATTGCTTTCTAAAAAACTGTATTTTGAACTCATTGACACAGAAACAGTTGATCAGAAACGTAACGAG
This sequence comes from Chryseobacterium sp. HNCC26DJ238, assembly GCF_057180465.1. Classification (NCBI taxonomy): domain Bacteria; kingdom Pseudomonadati; phylum Bacteroidota; class Flavobacteriia; order Flavobacteriales; family Weeksellaceae; genus Chryseobacterium; species Chryseobacterium sp. HNCC26DJ238. The sequence continues at coordinate 95,935 of NZ_JBXUGI010000007.1, read as the reverse complement.
ATGGAAGAGCAGATTGAGGAAAGGGTTATTCTTGCTTCAAAATATATAGGCAATCCCAAATATTTTTTAGTTTTAATAAGAAAAATAAGTGCTGAAATTACAGAACACGTAAAGATCACGACAGATAAATTCGGAGATATTTCTTTGCAACTTTTTTTGGTTAATCAAATTTTAGAAAACAACGACAAACTCAACCATCAAAGGTTTGACAACATTTACAAGCTCTATATCTATCTTATCAATAAGCTTTTAAAGGCAATCATTTCAATAAAAAAAATTGATGAAGATTATTGGATGGAACTTGATGAGATATTAGAGAGTATTGAATCAAAAATCCATGAAAACAAATACCTGGAAAAACTTTGCATCAACAACAGTTTTGATTTCAACTGGCTGACGACGGAGAAAATTCCTGATCATTTAGATTTAATTGTCAAAGATATCAGAAGTCACGGCTTTTTAAAATAGCACCATTTTTTTCAGAATGAGCTCCGAAGATTCAGGTTGTGCCATAACAAATTTTTCAGCGTTTCCTGACATTATTTGCAATTCTTCATGATTATGTAAGAGATGAGCGATAAATTCTGCTGCGGCATTTTCATGTGCGAAAGATCTCCCTCCTTCAGCTTTAATCAGTCCATCTGCTTCAGGATTTTTCCTGTACTGATCTCCAAAAATCACAGGAACACCAAAAGTGGCAGCTTCCAGAATATTATGAAGGCCAGAATCATGGAATCCACCACCCACGACCGCTAGATCTGCATAAGAATAAAGTTTTGAAAGCAAACCTATGCTGTCAATGATCAGAATATGAGCGTTAGAAAACTGTGGAGTTTCACCTTGTTTTAAATCACTGTAAAGGATCGAATCGGGAAAGACTTCTTTTAAATTTTCCACTCTCTTTAAATCGTGTGGAGCGAGTATCAGTTTTATCTCCGGATTCCTATCTGAAATTATTTTGGCTATGAGCTCTTCAGACTTCCAAGAACTTCCAAAAACAACTACTTTCTGATTATCAATAAACTTTTCAATAAAATCAACAGAATTATCACGCCTTTTCAACTCTCTTACTCTGTCAAATCTCGTATCGCCTGTGACGGAAGAATTTTGAAGACCGATGCTTTTGGCCAAAAGACAGGACTGCCGGGTCTGATGAAAAAACCAGTCGATGTTTTGTTTCAACTGTTTCACTAACCATTTTCCGTATGAAGTAAAAAAAGACTGATTTTCATAAAACAGGGCAGAGATCACAAATATTTTTACATTCTTATGTTTCAGTTCCTGAAGAAGATGATACCAGTAATCATATTTCACCGTAAAAAACAGTTCAACAGTCAGATGAGAAACGAATTCTCTTATATCCCTCTTTGTATCGAAAGGCAGATAACAGATTGAATCTGCTATATTATTCTTTTTTACAACGTTCTCAAAACCTGATGGAGAAAAAAATGTTACTAAAATTTTATGATCAGGAAAATGATTTTTAAGTCTTTCCAGGACAGGTAGCCCCTGCTCATACTCACCTAAACTTGCTGCGTGCATCCATATTACTTTATCTGAAATCGAAAGGTCGGATTTTATACGGTTGACAGATTCTTTCCTTCCTATAACGCCTTTTTTAGTTTTGTCATTAAACAGCGAGAATATTTTCATTCCGAAAACAAGAAGATATATAAAGACTGTGTACAGGAATGACATTTTAAGTTATTTAAATTGAGAGGTGATAATGAATACAGCGATTAAACTTCCAATAACAGCAAGCAGCATAGTAGAGAAAGAAACTTTCACTTTCGCATTTGTATCATGACCGTATCTGAACATATAGTCCTGACTGTTCAGAAAAATCAACAAAACCAAAAGTAAAAGCCATCTCATAAAGAAATTCATAATAAAAAACTGAATTCCCTGATTAGCGTCAGTGATTTCTACAGGAAAATTGACCGTGGTTGGAAAACGGACCAGAAAGAAAATTCCTGTATAAAACAGTATACTTAAAGCCGGTATTAAAAAAGAGAATTTTTTATTTCCAAATTGGTCAGCTTTACCTTCGACATCAAAATGAGTAGGAATTTTTTCGGGAAGTGATTTATAATTAGTCGCAGTAAACCACCACAGCAAAACAACCAACCCGAAGTTGAGAATATCAAACAATATAAGTGACAAATCTCTCATGCAAACAAACTGAATTATAAAACACTTTTGATAACTCTCAATCTGTGCGTATGCTTATTCATTTCTTTATTGAAAATCCCGGTTGAATCGAGAGTATCAATTCTCACCTTTCCTGACGCATGAATGATTTTCTGATTTTCAAGCATGATTCCTACGTGGATTATTTTTCCTTCAGAGTTTTCAAAAAAGGCAAGATCACCCGGCTGGCTTTCCTCCACAAAACTTAAAGTCTCTCCAACTTCTGCCTGCTGATAAGTATCTCTTGGCATTTTAACATTATGAATCTTATATACCAACTGTACAAAACCTGAACAGTCTACAGCAAAAAAACTTTTTCCTCCCCATAAATACGGAACATTCAGAAATTCTTTTGCGGTAAGAGCAATGCTTTCCCGCAAATCATGACTTCTTCGGGAAGCAACTGCAGGATATTCCACTTCAGAACCCATAGAAAGCAAAGTCCGTCCGTCATTTGTCATTACTGATGAAAAATCTTCAGTAATCAGTGTCACTTTTCTTTTCATCAAATGTTCTTCAGATACAGGCTTGATCTGTTTGGTATCCATCCAGCCTTCATATCCATCGTAATGCATTTTTATTTTAGTCCAGTTTTTATTCACCTCTAAAATATCAGCACTTTCTCCAAACAGTATTTCTGTCACGATTTCTGCTCTGTCAGAGTTCTCCGCACGTACAGGTGCTACGGTTACCACACAAATTCCTTTGTCCATTGATTTATATTAAAAGATTGAATGATTCAAAGATTAAAAAATTAGAGATAATAAATATTTTGATTATTTCTTTCGAAGAAGATTTACTCCATCACGCAAAGGTAAAATAAGATTTTCAAAATCTTCATCTTTTGCTACCAAATCATTGAGTTCTTTAATGACCTGTGTTGATTTCTGCTTTGGATTTTCTTCTAAAACTTTCCCATACCAGAGCACATTGTCAAAGAGTATCACAGAACCTGATCTCGTTTTGGGTTTGATCAATCTGAAATATTCTGCATAATTTTCTTTATCAGCATCAATGAATATCAGATCAAAAACCTCATCCGTTTCTTTTAAAAATTCTTTTGCATCCTGAAGCTTAAAATGAATCTGCTCAGAAAATTCACTTTCAGCAAAATACTTTTTAGGTAGATAGGCCAAATCTTCGTTGACATCCAAAGTAGTCAGTTTTCCATTTTCAGCTAAACCCTCTGCCATGCAGAGTGCTGCGTACCCCGTGAATGTTCCTATTTCCAGAATATTCTTCGGTTGCAGCATTTTTGAAATGATGGTCAGCAATCTTCCCTGCTGGTATCCTGAAATCATGTGAGGCTGAGTAGTTTTCCGGAAAGTCTCCCTTCTCAGCTGCCTCAGAATTTCAGGCTCAGAGGAAGCATGGTTTTCGAGATACCTGTCCATGTCAGCATTTTCTTCTTCAAAAAAACTCATATTGATAATTTTAACAATTCAAATTTACTTAAATATACCCATTTCTTCAAGATGAAAATCCTGTAAGGTGAAATATCTCATTTGATTGAGGATAGCTTCTCGAAAGCCGTGGTTTTCTGGTTTAAAACCGACCTGTGAAATCACAAAAAAATCCCGATAAAGTTTTATCGGGATTTTTTCCATGCTGGCATTTACTATTTCTTAGGAGTAATATCCATTAATTTCATAAATTCATCAAGTTTTGGCATGATGATAATTTCCGTTCTTCTGTTTTCAGATCTTCCGGAAACGCTCATATTGGTCGCTTTAGGATTATATTCAGAACGTCCACCTGCTGTAATTCTTGCAGGATCAACACCAAACTGGCTCTGTAATACTTTTGCAACTGAAGTCCCTCTCAATGCAGAAAGATCCCAGTTATCCCTAGGTAAATTTGCAGAGCTTAAAGGAGCGTTATCAGTATTCCCCTCAATCAATACAGAGTATTTGTCGTAATCGTTGATCACTTTAGCAACTTTCCCAAGAACTTCCTGAGCTGCCGGTAAAACGTTGTAATCTCCTACTTTGTATAACATTTTATCAGAAAGAGAGATCATTACCACCCCTTTCAATACTTTTACCTGAACATCAGCGTCAGTCATATTATCCAGAGATCTCTTCAGTTTGTTTGATAATGCTAAATTCAGACTGTCATTTTTCGCATTTGAAGAAATAAGCTGCTTGATATACATGTTTGAAGAGTTGATCTCTCCCACCAGTTTATCAATGTTTGCCGAACTTTTCCCAGTATTGGAAAGACACGCATCCAAAGATGATTTCAGAGCATCATGCTGATTCTTTAACAGGTTATTTTCTGCGGTCAGCGTAGAGTTTTGACCTTTCAGATCCTGAATTTCTCTCTGTCTTTCGCCGATATTTTCGATACACTGTTTGTAGTTGCCGCTTAATGCGTCATACTGCTTTTTACTTACGCAAGATGTTACACCCAACACCATTGCAGAAACTGCTAAAATTTTAAAAATCTTCATAAATAATCTTTTTTAGACGAGCCAAATTTAGGGAAATTCATTTTAATTATATCGCTTATCTTTGCAGAAAAGAAATTCCGGATATTATGCTGGATCAATCAAAATTCAAAAAACAACTCGAAAACCTCATAGATTTTCCTGAAAACCAGACATATCTTCTTGCTGTAAGCGGCGGCGCAGATTCTATGGTTCTGGCTTATATTTTCAAGGGTTTAGGTTTAAGATTTCAGATCGCGCATGTTAATTACAAACTTCGTGGAAAAGATTCTGCTTCAGACCAGAAAGTGGTGGAAAATTTTTGTAATGAACATCATATTAAATTTCATTTATATAAAGTTTCGGACAAAGATAACAAGCCGCAAAATTCTATTCAGCTCTGGGCCAGGGAACTCCGGTATAATTTTTTCAAAGAAATTCAGGAAAGAGAAAATTTAGAATTTTTAGTTACCGCCCACCATTTGAATGACCAGCTTGAGACTTTTCTCATTCATTTATCTAAAGCCTCCGGAATCAAAGGATTAAGCGGAATTCCTGAAAAAAACAACAAAATCTTACGCCCTCTATTACATTTTTCAAAACAGGAAATTTATGATTTTTCAGAAATATATAAGATCGAATATCGTGAAGACCTTTCTAATAAAAAAAGTGATTATTTAAGAAATAAAATAAGAAATGAAATTGTCCCTAAACTTATGGAGACCAATGATCATTTTCTCGAAAACTTTAAAAAGTCACTGTTCTACCTGAATCAGACTAAGGATTTTGTCGAGCAACAGATTAAAGACATTGAAAAAATACTAACAATCTCCGATAATGAAATGAAGGTTCTGAATAAAGAGAAACTTAATTCTGAGCGTGATTTTGTAAAATTTGAAATATTAAGAAAATACGGTTTTGATCAGATCGAAGAAATACATAAAATATTCAAAGCTGAAACAGGAAGCTCCTTCATTTCAAAAGACTATCAACTGGTCATTAACCGAAATGAATTGATTTTGATGAAATTAGATAAAAATGGAGAAAACCGTAAAGAAATCTTTTTAACCAACGTTCTGGATTTAAATCAAAGTCATGTTAAAATCAATATTTCGGAAGACATTTTACCTATTGAAGAAATCAATAAACCGTTTCAATGGGAATTTGATGCTGAAAAGATTATGTTTCCGCTGAGGCTTCGCAGGAAAGAAGAAGGAGACGTTTTTTACCCGACTGGCTTTTCGGGGAAAAAGAAAGTTTCGAAGTTTTTTAAGGACGAAAAATTGTCTATTTTAGCGAAGCAAAAAATCTGGCTTCTGACAGATGGAAAGAACAGTGTTTTAGGCATTATTCCTTTCCGGCAGGACAGACGCTACGCAAAAGACGAGAGAACAAAATGCATTCTCACAATTTTTAATGAAAAGTAAAATGAAATTCAAAAACTGGTTTTTACTCATTCTCCTGTTTTTATGCACAGGAATTAATGCACAGATCAAAAATCCTGTAAAATTCAAATTCACGGTCAATGATCTTGGAAATAATCAATACGAAGCCGTCCTGAATGCAACTTTGGAAAGCGGATGGCATATATATTCAAGAGATATTCCTGAGGATACGGGAATCCCGACTGAATATACCGTTTCAGGGAAAAATATTGAACTGATCGGAAAATTCCAGGAAGTCGGCAAGAAACACGAGGAATTCTCTGAAGCTTTTGGAGGAACGATTATTTATTATTCCAATGCTGCCGGCTTTAAACAGAAATTCAGATTAAAAGACGGAACAAAACCAGGTGAAGTTATTGCAGAAATCACTTATCAGACGTGCGATGACAGAGTTTGCCTGGCACCGAACACTCTAGAGTTTAACAAAAATATTACACCGGCAGGAATTACCGAAGAGACCGCAAAGACTTTAACAGAAGTAAAAGATTCTGTAAAAACAACGGAAAAGGTAGTTACCAATCCCACAAAGGAAGAAATTAACGTTGTTACAACTTCAAAACTGGATCCGAAACAGTTGAAAATCGCATCGATTGATTTTAAAAAACCTCTGACCGATTGCGGAACTAAAACAATAGAAGCCTCTGAAAATTACTGGACCTATTTGTTTTTAGGATTTATCGGCGGACTCATCGCTTTGCTTACCCCATGCGTTTTTCCAATGATTCCTCTGACCGTTTCATTTTTTACAAAAGGAAATAAAAATAAGGCAAAGGGAAAAAGAGATGCTCTGATCTATGGATTTTTCATCTTAATCATTTTTGTTTTATTAAGCCTTCCCTTCCATTTGATAGATGGAATTGCAGGAAATGTCTTCAATGAAATCTCAACAAGCGTCTGGCTGAATGTGGCATTCTTCATCATCTTCATTTTCTTTGCGGGAAGTTTCTTTGGATATTACGACATCACTTTACCCAGTTCAATTGCCAATAAATCTTCAAAAGCAGAAGAAGCAGGCGGAATTATCGGAATATTCTTTATGGCACTGACCTTAGTGATTGTTTCATTTTCATGTACAGGCCCTATCTTAGGAAGTTTATTGGGTAGCGCCGTGACCGGATCTACCAATGTCCCGATGCTGCTTACATTTGCTTTGGCTGGTTTTGGATTCGCATGGGCGATCGTTTTCGGGCTTTTAGCTTTATTCCCACAGGCATTGCAGAGCCTTCCGAAATCCGGAGGATGGATGAATACGGTAAAAGTGGTTTTAGGTTTTGTCGAATTGGCTTTAGCTCTAAAATTTTTATCAAAAGCAGATCTGGTCTCAAAGACATTCCTGATTAAAAGAGAACTTTTCATTGCAGTCTGGATTGTGATTGCGATAGGTTTAGCATTATATTTATTCGGATTAATAAGATTTCCGCACGATGATAAAAAGCCAAAAATCTCCATTACCAGAAAGATTCTGGGAACTTTGGGAATTGGCTTTGTGATCTATCTTGTCCAGGGCTTAGTTCCTGCAGACAGGCCGAAACTTCAATTACTAAGTGGAATTTTGCCTCCACTGAATGTTAGTTATTTCCATGACGAAAAGGATGGAATTTTAGGAATGAAACCCGAGCATGACTTCTTCAATGCTGTCGAACTGGCTAAAAAAGAAAACAAACCCATCCTGATTGACTTCACAGGTTACGGATGTGAAAACTGCAGAAAAATGGAAGAATTTGTCTGGAGCGAGCCCGATATTTTACCCATTCTTCAGAACGATATCGTTTTAGCCTCACTTTATGTAGATGATAAGGAAGAACTTCCTGAAGATCAAAAAACAAAAATTGATCTGGGTGAAGGCCAGGTGAAAAAGGTAAAAACGATTGGTGACCGGTGGAGTTTATTCCAGCAAGTGAATTTCAACAATAACTCTCAGCCTCATTATGTATTAATTACTCCCGATGGCAGGGTAATCAACACTCCGGTGTCAGGATATATGCCGAAAGAAGATTTCAAAAAATTCTTAGAATGTGGCGTCAATTATTTTAAGAACAGTAAATAAAATAAGATATTATCATTTTAAGCCTTATCAATTCATTTTGATAAGGCTTTTTTAATAAAAACAAGCAACAACTGATAAATCGAGATTCATTTTTAACAATTTAACATAAAATTAAAAACTTAGGTATAAACTTTGCATTGATTCTTACAAATTACAGGGTAATTTTGATCACATTTCTTTAACTTAAAAAAATACAATCATGGCTGAAATCATTGCACAGGAAAAATCAGGAGGCAGACAAAAGAAGAAAAACGTTAAAATCGACATGACTCCGATGGTCGATCTGAATTTTTTATTGCTCATGTTTTTTATGTTTACATCAAGCTTTTCAAAACCTAACGTGATGGATTTAGGATTACCCGGAAAAGGTGAGCATACTCCCACAATTCAGATTGGAGATAAAAATCAGATAACATTCATCATTGGAGAGAATAATCGCATCTTTTATCATCAAAGCAATGCTACAGACCTTACGGAAACTGAATTAAAGGAAACTGATTATAATGGAGTGAATGTTTCTAAGATCATTTCCACTGCTTACGAAAAGGCTCCTGTAAAAGAGAACTTTACCATTATCGTAAAACCTACAGATAAATCGAATTATAAAAATTTCGTTGACATGATGGACAATATTTCAATATCCAAAAAAGAAAGATACGGAATCAGCGACATCAAACCCTGGGAAAAGAAAATTTACGAAAACGTAATAAAATAAAATCTGAGAGCATTTTTATAATGCTCTTTTTTTATTTAATTTTGAAAGTATAATTTATCAGTTAATGAAAAAAATTTTGATCATAGCCATTGCAGGAATTCTCACATTTTCATGCTCAAAAAAAGAATCCCAGAAAAATAACCAACATTCAGAAAGTTCAAAAATCGCAGACTCCGTCAATGCAGAAAGAACAAAGATCAATGACAGCATAAAAGCTTTAAATAGCAAAAACCGTTTCAGGGATTTTAGCGGAAGTCACCAGTTTGTATACCAAAATGACAGTTCACCAAAATATTCAGGCTCAGTAGTTTTTACAAAAAATAAAGATGAAAGAGATTTTTATAATGTTGCAGGAAGTATAAAATCCGGCAATAATTCAGTGCAGATTAAAGGTGTTATGAAAATAGTGTCTGCTAAGCATATCAACTTTACCGGAGAGATCACGCAAAGCATCTCCGAAAATAACAACGGAAAACCATACATCAGAAAAGGTACAAAAACTTTTATGTCCAAAGATGGCGGTAAAACGTACAGGCTTCAGGATATGGTTAATGGTTCGGGTTTTGTAGATTACATCGATATTCATTTTTAAAATTTAACTATGCTCAACTTTGAAAAGAAAGGTAACGGAAAAGAAACTTTAGTTTTACTTCATGGTTTTATGGAGAATATAAGCATATGGAGTGATATGGAGGCCTATCTTTCTAAGGATTTCACTTTACTGAAAATTGATCTTCCCGGTCACGGAAAATCTGATACTTTGGCTGAAGTTCACACCATGGAACTGATGGCTGATGAAGTAAAGCAGGTTGTGGATAGTGAAAGTTTAGACCAATTTCATCTTTTAGGTCATTCAATGGGCGGCTATACATCATTAGCATTTGCTGAAAAATTTCCCGACAGCCTGAAAAGCCTGACTTTATTCTTTTCTACCTATTTTGCTGATGATGCAGAGAAAAAAGAACAGCGAATCAAAAGCTACCGGATCATAAAAGATGCATTTGCGCATTATGCCAGAGCAGGAATTCCTAATCTATTTAATCAAAATGAAAGAGATGTATTGGAAGGGAAAATAGAAATTGCTTTGGAAACAGCACTCTCGACTAACAATCTGGGGGCTTTAGCCTGCGTGAAAGGTATGGTTGCAAGAACCGATAAAAAACACATTCTTGAAAACCTTGAAGCTAAAATTTTAGTCATTGCCGGTAAACATGATAATGCCGTAAAAACTGACAAAACCATCAATAATCTTCCTGACAGAACCAATATCAAATCTTATATTATCGATTGCGGACACAACGGTCATTGGGAAAAGCCCGGTATCTGTGCAGAGATCATTAATACCGAACTGCTTCATCATTTACCGAAAAAATTTCTTTTATAAATGGGATTATTTTCTTTCAAAAAAAAGAAGCCTGTTATCGGTCTGACTTTATCCGGCGGAGGAATGCGGGGAATCGCCCATATTGCCGTTCTCAAAGCCTTAGAAGAATATGATCTTAAACCTCATATCATTTCAGGAACGAGCGCAGGCTCTATTGTAGCCGCGTTCTATTCTATCGGGACATCTCCTGATGAAATGATGGAGATTGTCAAAAAAACAACTTTTTTCTCAAAGTCTTATTTAAAACTTTCCAAAAACGGTATTTTCAGTTCGAAATTTATTTTAAAACTCCTCATGGATTACTTTCCTGAAGACGATTTTAAAGTTTTAAAAATCCCGGTATATGTTGCAGCCACAGAAATGACTCACGGGATTGTAGATTTTTTCTCAGAAGGAGAATTATTCGGTCCGCTTCTGGCGTCTTCAAGTGTTCCTTTTGTACTGCCTCCGGTAAGAATGGGAGAAAAAGTATATGTAGATGGCGGAGTTTTAGATAATCTTCCTATCGAGCCGATTATTGACAAATGTGATTTTCTCATTGGCTCACACGTCAATTCCATAAGCTATGACAGCCTTACAAACATGAGTTTAATGAAAGAATTTGACCGCATCCTGCATTTAGCAATTGCCAAATCTGTTTATTCTAAAGCAAAATCATGCGATATATTTCTTGATCCGCCAAAAATGACAAAATTCAGTTTGTTTAATAAAAAACTTTTGGATGATATGTTTTCTGAAGTTTATGATTACACCTGTAAAGAGCTGGAGCAGAAGGGCTATAGAAAGTTATAATCCGGCCGGCAACAATGTTTACAAGCCCTCTTCAGCTACTCTTGTTTTAAAAGTCTCAATCGTATCCGGCAATGCCTCCATAGATTTCCCACCTGCAGCATTGATATGACCTCCTCCACTGAAATATTTTCTTGAAAACTGGTTGACATCGACGTCATCTTTACTCCTGAAAGAGATTTTAATAAAATCTTCGTAAAGATCTTCCATAAAGAATGCTGACATTCTTACCCCGACAATACTCAGTCCGTAATTCACAAAACCTTCGGTATCCCCTTTCTGAAAGCCGTATTCCTGGAGTTCTTTTCTTGTTAACGACAGAACAGCTACTTTTCCGTCATTAACAACCTCAATACGCCCTAAAACCAGCGCCAGTAAATGCAGGCGTGAAACAGTATTTGTATCCCATGTATTTGAAGTGATCACAGAAGGATCAGCACCCTTTTCAATTAAATTGGCAACAATTCTGTGTGTATCTGCACTGGTAGAACGGAAACGGAAACCACCGGTATCAGTCATAATTCCTGTATACAGACATTCTGCAATTTCCTTATTTACGAGATCTTCATCATCCATTGCTTCAATAAAATGATAGATCATCTGGCAGGTTGCAGGAATAACCGTATCAGAGTATACGTAGTCAAAATCTTCCGGTTGCTGATGGTGATCGATGAGAATTTTTTTCGCTTTCGCTCTCATCAGCCAATCACCCAAAATCCCAATCCTTGCAGGAGAATTGAAATCTAAACAGAAAATCACATCCGCATCACTGATCAGTTCAGAAGCTACTTTTCTTTTATACTCTCCGATAATGTTTTTCTTTGTTTCCGGCATCCATTTCAGAAACTTCGGAAAGTCATTGGGTGTTACAATCTCTGCTTCAATCCCTTTGGCACGCAGATAATGCTTAAGCCCTAAACTTGAACCAATGGCATCACCATCCGGATTGTAATGCGTAAGGATTACGATTCTATTTTCCGGAATAAGCAATTGATTGATTTCTAAAAGTTCGGCAGGTGTAAACATTTTCTATAAATTTGAGTTTTCAAAGATAAAGTTTTTATACGGTATGTACTTTTAAAAAATGAAAAATACATCTCCTGGAGCTTGAAAAAATTACAATATTTATAAGACTCTGTTTCAATCGGATGAAAAGCTTTTTCAACATTGAGAAAATTAAAACTTCAGAATAAAATACAACAAAACATTTGACAACCAATACTTTTTTTAATTTCTGAATGATTCCGGAAATCATAAGGATAACATCCTTACTGTTCAAAAAACTAAAATAAATTCTGCCTATTCAGATCTTGAATTAGAAAGACTGAAATATAATGAATAGTTTTCCGTGTAGAAAATTCTCGTTAAATAATTACAGAATATATTTGCACTTAATAAAAATATACATATATTTGCAACCTGAAAATTAATAGATAATTACGACTAAAATATATAGTAATGAGTAAAAGAACGTTCCAGCCATCAGAAAGAAAGAAAAGAAACAAACACGGTTTCAGAGAAAGAATGTCTACGCCAAACGGAAGAAGAGTTTTGGCAGCTAGAAGAGCTAAAGGCAGAAAAAGCCTTACTGTTAGTTCTGCAAGAGCTAAGAGATAATTCTTAACTTACAATATACAGATTATGCTTGAAAATAACTTTTTTCAAGCATTTTTTGTTGTTAAATTTTCCTAAATTTTAGGTTTGTAAAGCTTCTTTTTTCTATTTTTAAATTCTGAAACAACCGTTCAGGAAAAGCCTCTAAAAATCGAATTTATGCCACATACAAATATATCCGGAACCAACATTATCAATCTTCAACACGCAAAAATTACCCAAAAAAACTTCACCGTACTTACTGATGTTAATCTAAACATCAAGAAAGGCAGGTTTTGCTATCTTATCGGAAAAACCGGTTCAGGTAAAAGTTCACTTTTAAAGACTTTGTACGGACACATTCCATTGGTTGCAGGACATGGTGAAGTGGTAGGATTTGATCTCGCCAAACTAAAAGCTTCAGACGTTCCCAATCTGCGAAGAAAACTGGGCATTGTCTTTCAGGACTTTCAATTGCTTTCTGACAGAACTGTGGAGAAGAACCTGAAATTTGTGCTCGAAGCTACAGGCTGGAAAGAGAAAACAAAAATCGATGAGCGGATCAACGAGGTGCTTTCAAGTGTAAACATGAAAGGGAAAAAACACAAAATGCCTCATGAACTTTCCGGAGGAGAACAGCAACGTATTGCCATCGCAAGAGCATTACTAAATCATCCTGATTTGATTTTAGCTGATGAACCTACAGGAAACCTCGATCCGGAAACCTCAAATGAGATTATGACATTACTTAAACAGGTGGCTGCGGAAAACGGAGCAGCTGTAGTGATGGCAACACATGATTACCATATGATTCAAAACTTTCCGGGAGAAGCCATACGATGTGAGGACGGAAAAGTTTCTGTATTGGATACTTCAGAGCTATTTGAATAAATCATCCTTTAAAAACATGAAACTCTTTCGTGAGTTCAAGATATTGGTCCGAGTATATTCTCGGACTTTTTTCTATACTAAAATCAAGTTCATCCAAAATCGCTTCTTTAAGCGAAAATTCAAGAATTAATCTTTTTACCCTCGAGTTTTCTATTCCTTTAATATTGATTTTTCGAATGATATGCAATCTGCTTTTACGAGCTAATTCAATAAATTCCTTCCCAACTTCAAAGGGAATAATAACGGAAAAAATCCCTATATTCGAAAGCATTTTAGCTGATTTTGAAATCAGCTGTTGAAAATTCAGTTCAACCGTCTGACGTGCCAGCTTATCTTTAACAGAGTCCGACTCTTCAAAATAAGGAGGATTCGAAACAATCAGGTCAAATTTCTCTCCAGTATCCCAGGATTTAAAGTCCTGATGAACATTTTTCAATCTTGAATTGAAAATAGAAGTTTCAAAATTAAGTTTTGTGAGATCGACAGCCTGTTCATTAATGTCAATTCCCAGGAAGCAGGCATTACAATTTCTTTGAGCCAGCATAAGAGATATCAATCCACTGCCCGTCCCGATTTCCAATACATTTGCAGCCGATGCAACATTAGCTAAGGCACCCAGTAAAACACCATCTGTACCAACACGGAAAACATCAGCGGACTGATGAATTTCGAATTGTTTGAATTTAAAAGGTTTCACTATAGATTTGTAGGGAGTGTAATAATAAATGTTGATCCTTTTCCAACTTCTGATTTTACAATGATCTGACCTTTGTAATCTTCAACCATCTTTCGTACCATGGATAGCCCCAGTCCCATTCCACTGTTTTTTGAAGTGAAGTTAGGTTCAAAAATTCTTTCGTACATACTTTCTGCAATACCTATCCCATTATCCTGAACTGAGATCACCACTTTTCTCTGATTCTGCTCAATGTCTACATTGACAAGCAAATTCCGATCATCGCTCTTTGCCTGTTTTGCATTGGTCACGAGGTTGGTTATAATCCTTGACAGATAAATCCTGTCCATATTGATCATGATGTTACTTTTATTCGAATGTACAAAGATCTGGTCATCATTAAATACCCTGAGAATATCATCAATCTCTGCATTAAGGTTGATGACTTCGTTATTCTTTTCAGGAAGTTTAGCAAATTCTGAGAAGGCAGAAGCAACTGTAGCAATCAGATCAATCTGGTCAACCATCGTTTTACTTAATTTCTTTACTTTTGCAGAGACGTCAGGATCAGTGGGGTCAAATTTTCTTTCAAAATTCTGAATGGTCAGTTTCATGGGAGTTAAAGGATTTTTCACTTCATGAGCCACCTGTTTAGCCATCTCACGCCACGCCTCCTCAGACGCTTTAAAACGCAGTCTTTCTTTCTGATCCTGAATCTGAAGAATCATCCTGTTATACGCTCTTGCCAAAGCGTTAAGTTCATCATTTTTATAATACTTAATAGGGCGCATCTCATTTTCGAAAAGCGTGATCCTGGTAATCATATCAGAAAATTTTGTAATATTTTTCGCAAGGTTAGCTGAGGTTACCCAACTAAGCCAGATACTGAAGACAATCAATACAATATCGACAAGTAAAATATAAATAACATATTGATGAAGAACATCAAGATAGGCTGATTCATCATGGTACAGAGGTATATAAATAATCCCTATAGGCTCCCACATGTTATTCTTGAGCAGCAGATAAGAAGATGTAAATACAGCATCCTTGGTAACATCATGCTCCCTGAAATCATATCTTGTTTCAGTAGAAAGAAGTTTGTTAACAATATTAACGGGAATTTTCTTTTTATCAACAAGATTTTCATCCCTGTTTGAAAGGAGATAATTTCCTTTCAGATCATAAATAATAATATCATGTTGATTTATATCTGCTATTTCGAATATTTTATTTTTCAGGACAACAGGAAGATCTTCGGTATGTACTGTGGACAAACTGACCGCATAATCTAAAAACCTCATGACAGCATTGGTTTTCTCCTGCATATCAATTTTGCTCTGCTTAAGAGAATTGCTTCTCAAAACAAAATAGGGAACCAGTGATGATGCAGCAACACTTAAAAGACAGACAAACAGGAAACCAAAAAAAACCCGGTTTCTTAAACTATATCCTTTATATTTACTAAACGACATTCTGTTTGTTAATTAATTTAGCGATGTATTTCCCGACGATATCAAATTCAAGGTTGACTTTATCTCCGATTTTAAGCTGATTCATATTGGTAAATTCCCATGTATATGGAATAATAGCAACAGAAAACTGAAAATCTCCGCTTTTGGCAACGGTCAGACTTATTCCGTTTACAGTAACTGATCCTTGGGGAACGGTTACAAAACCTCCTTCTGAATTATACTGTACAGTAACAAAATAGCTGCCATCTTTGTTTTCGATATCAATTATTTCACCGGTATGATCAACATGCCCCTGAACAATATGACCATCAAGCCTGCCATTCATTATCATGCAACGCTCAAGGTTGACCACACTTCCTACTTTCCATTTCCCCAGATTGGTTTTTTGCAAGGTCTCACTGATAGCAGTAACAACATATTGACGATCTGTAATCTCAACTACCGTAAGACAGCAGCCGTTATGAGCCAGGCTCTGATCAATCTTTAATTCCTGGGTAAACGGACAACTTAGAGTGAAATTAATATTGCTGCCGTTTTCTTCAATTTTTTCAATAACTCCTACCGCTTCAATAATTCCTGTGAACATATTATTTTTTGCTAAATTTGTAAAATTATAATCTTCAAAGATAATCAAAATGAGCCCAAAAAACCATAAAGTACGAGTAGGAATTTCAATTGGTGACTTCAACGGCATCGGCCCTGAAATCATTATGAAATCTCTGAAAGACAAAACCATCACAGACTTTTTCACCCCTATCATTTTCGGCTCAGGAAAACTGTTTACGTATCAGAAGAATATATTCAAACTGAATCTGAATTTCAATTACATAACAGAAACATCGCAGGCACAGAACGGAAAGCTGAATATGCTAAATCTGGTGAAAGACAATTCAACAGTGGAATTGGGCAAACCCTCTGAAGAATCTACAAAAATGGCAATTGACTCCTTAGAAGCGGCCACTGAGGCCCTGACGAAAGGAGAGATTGACGTATTGGTCACTGCTCCGATCAACAAAGACGAAATGGTAAAGATGGGCTTTAAGCATGCTGGACACACCGGCTACTTTGAAGAAAAATTTAACAAAAAAGGATTGATGTTCTTAGTAACTGAAGGCCTGAAAGTAGCTGTTTCTACCCATCATATTCCGATTTCCCAGGTTGCAGAAAATATTTCCAAAGAAAAAATAAAGAAACAGATCAGAGTACTGAACCAGACACTGATTGAAGATTTTTCAATCTCAAAACCCAAAATTGCAGTTTTAGGATTAAATCCTCATTCAGGAGATGGTGGTGTGATCGGAAATGAAGAGATCGAAATCATTTCACCGGCAATTAAGGAACTTTCGGACCAGGGAATCCTGGCTTTCGGACCATTCCCGGCAGACAGTTTTTTCCAGCCCAGCAAATACCAAAGTTTTGATGCGGTTTTAGCCATGTACCACGATCAGGGTCTGGCACCTTTTAAAACTCTGGCATACGAAGAAGGGGTAAACTACACAGCAGGACTTCCTTTTATCAGAACATCGCCGGATCACGGCGTCGCCTACGATATTGCAGGAAAAAACATTGCTGACGAGCAGAGTTTTATGGAAGCAATTTTTACGGCGATTAAAATTTTTAAGAACAGAAGTGATTATCAAGAGATGATGAGTAACAGGCTTCAGCCAAGAAGAATGCCTTCAGACAATGGAATTGACGAAGATCTTCCTGTAGAAAGTGAAATATAAATCATCAATTCAATTAAAATTAATTTTGTTACCTATTTTATTTGTAATATTAAAATAAATGCATATTTTTGCACACTCATTTTATGGACAAGTTAAGAAACTACGATATAAGCTTTTCCGGACTGAAAATCGGTAAGCACGAGTTCAGGTTTGAGACAGATAAAGAGTTCTTTCAATTATTCGACACTGAACAGGAATTTACAAATCCTAAAATCGATGTAGAAGTATTTTTACAGAAACACACTACATTTTTAGAATTTGAAGTAAAAGTAAATGGAACGGTAGAGTTGGTTTGTGATATCACAAACGAAAATTTTGATCACCCCATTGAAAACCAGATCGGTATTTTAGTAAAATTCGGAGAAGAGTATGATGACAGCGAAGAAGATGTAATTACGATTCCTTCTGGTGATCATGCCTTCAACGTAGCTCATTTGATTTATGAAAATGTGGCACTATCAATACCTATGAAAAAAATATCACCAAATATCAGTGATGAAGATTTGGCAATCCTTGAAAAATTCAGTCCGAAAGAAATTGAGGAAGAGCAGGAAGTTGACCCGAGATGGGAAGCTTTGAAGAAATTAAAAGATAAAAATTAAAAATAATAATAATTGATGAGATGATGCAAAGATCTCATCGCTCATCAAATTAAAAAAGTTATTACAAAATGGCACATCCAAAGAGAAGACAGTCGTCTACAAGAAGAGATAAGAGAAGAACTCATTACAAAGCAGTAGTTCCTCAATTGGCAAAAGATGCAACTACAGGAGAAATGCATTTATATCACAGAGCGCACTGGCATGAAGGAAAATTATACTACAGAGGTAAAGTAGTATTGGAAAAAACAGTAGAAACAACTACAGAAGAAAATTAAGAGCTTTTTATCTTAAAAACCTCTATTTAATACAAAAACCACTCATTTTTAATAAAAATGAGTGGTTTTTTATTGCTTTTTGTCTTTTTTTGGTATCTTTGACGCCAAATCAAATATCAATTTTATGGACATTAAAGACATCCAAAATCTTATAAAGTTTGTATCTAAAGCTGAAGTTTCAGAAGTAAAATATAAAACGAAAGATTTCGAAATTACTATTAAAACACCACTTGGAGGAAACGAGGTAAGCTACGTCTCCCAACCTGCAATGTATCAGCAGGCTCCTCAGCAAGCAGCTCCGGGTCACGCACCTGCTGCAGTTTCTTCATCTCCTGAAAAAATCGAAGTGGCTTCTGAAGACAGTAAGTATGTAACGATTAAATCTCCAATGATTGGAACCTTCTACAGAAAACCTTCTCCAGATAAAGAAGTTTTCATCAATGTAGGTGATGAGGTTTCTAATGGGAAAGTAGTTTGTGTAATCGAGGCGATGAAGTTATTCAACCAAATTGAATCTGAAGTAAGCGGTAAAATCGTTAAAATTTTAGTTGACGATGCTACTCCTGTAGAATACGACCAACCATTGTTCTTAGTAGACCCATCTTAATTATAATTGATTAATGATGATTGATAATTGAAGAAAAAATCAATTTCAAATTTCAAAATTTCAAATTTCAAATCAAATTAAGATGTTTAAAAAAATATTAATTGCCAACCGTGGCGAAATTGCAATGCGTATTTTACGTACTTGTAAAGAAATGGGAATCAAAACTGTTGCGGTCTATTCTACAGCCGACAAAGACAGTCTGCATGTAAGATTTGCTGATGAAGCGGTCTGCATTGGTCCTGCAATGAGTAAGGACTCATATCTGAAGATCCCAAACATTATTGCTGCTGCAGAAATTACTAATGCAGATGCAATTCATCCTGGTTACGGGTTCTTATCTGAAAACGCAAATTTCTCAAGAATTTGTGAGAAAAACGGAATTAAATTTATCGGTGCAAGCCCTGAACAAATTGAGAAAATGGGAGATAAGGCAAATGCCAAAGCGACCATGAAAGCAGCCAATGTACCTTGTGTACCGGGTTCTGAGGGCTTAATTGAATCTTACGAGCACGCAGTAAAAACAGCAGAAGAAACAGGATATCCTGTAATGATCAAAGCTACTGCCGGTGGTGGTGGTAAAGGAATGAGGGCGGTATGGAAAGCTGAAGACCTTAAAGAACACTGGGAATCTGCCATTCAGGAAGCTGTAGCAGCCTTTGGAAACGGAGGTATGTACATGGAAAAACTGATTGAAGAGCCAAGACATATTGAGATTCAGGTAGCAGGAGACCAATTTGGGAAAGCCTGTCATCTTTCTGAAAGAGATTGTTCCGTACAGAGAAGAAACCAGAAACTGACTGAAGAGACCCCTTCTCCATTCATGACTGACGAACTTCGTGAGAAAATGGGTGAAGCTGCTGTAAAAGCGGCAGAATTCATCGGTTATGAAGGTGTGGGAACTATAGAATTCTTAGTAGACAAACACAGAAATTTCTATTTCATGGAAATGAACACAAGAATTCAGGTAGAACACCCTATTACCGAACAGGTGATTGATTATGATTTGATCAGAGAGCAAATTCTTTTGGCTGCAGGTACTCCTATTTCAGGAATCAATCACTATCCAAAATTACATTCTATCGAATGCAGAATTAACGCTGAAGACCCTTATGCTGATTTCAGACCTTCTCCGGGGAAAATCACCGGATTAAACATTCCCGGCGGACACGGGATCAGAGTTGACACCCACGTTTATTCAGGATATACTATTCCTTCCAACTATGATTCTATGATTGCAAAACTGATCACAACAGCACAAACCCGTGAAGAAGCGATTGCAAAAATGAAACGTGCTTTGGAAGAATTTTATGTTGAAGGTGTAAAGACTACTATTCCTTTCCACAGACAATTGATGGAAGATGAAGATTATCTTTCAGGAAACTACACTACAAAATTCATGGAAAGTTTTGTAATGGATAGAAAATATGACAATCACTAAGATTATTTTTTAAAAATATTTTAAACCGTCTCAAATGAGACGGTTTTTTTTAATTCAGAAAATTACTGATAAACAGATATAAAAACTACAGCTTATGATTTGAGTATAAAATTCCACTAAGATCTTGTTGTTTATCTTTAAAAGACTTCTAAATCATACTTTTTTTCAGGATCATACTACTGTTGATCGATTTCATTTATAATTCCTAACTTTGTAAAAAAGGAAACAATATGTCAACAGCAGAACAAACAAAAAATTCACAATATTTCATCGAACTCGAAGAAAAACACGGCGCGCATAATTATCATCCGCTTCCTGTGGTCTTAGACAAGGGTGAAGGTGTTTTTGTATGGGATGTTGAAGGAAAAAAATATTACGACTTCCTATCGGCTTACTCAGCAGTAAATCAGGGACATTCACATCCTAAAATCGTGGAAGCGCTAGTGGATCAGGCTAAAAAATTAGCATTGACTTCAAGAGCATTTTATAATTCAAGTTTAGGAGAGTACGAGAAAAAAATCACCACTCTTTTCGGTTTTGACAAAGTTCTGCCGATGAATTCCGGAGCAGAAGCTGTGGAAACGGCAGTTAAATTAGCCAGAAAATGGAGTTATGAAGTGAAAGGAATTTCAGAAAATTCAGCAAAAATTGTAGTTTGTGAAAATAACTTTCATGGAAGAACAACAACAATCGTCTCTTTCTCGAACGATCCGGATGCCAATAAAAACTATGGACCTTTTACTCCGGGATTTGTAAAAATTCCATATAACGATCTTGCAGCTTTAGAAGAAGTTTTAAAAAATGATGCTCAAAACATTGCAGCATTTTTAGTTGAACCGATTCAAGGTGAAGCCGGTGTTTACGTTCCGGACGAAAATTTCCTTAAAAATGCTTTTGAACTTTGCAAAAAGCACAACGTTCTTTTTATTGCAGACGAAGTACAGACAGGAATTGCAAGAACAGGAAGATTAATTGCCTGTCATCACGAAAACGTTCAACCTGATATTTTAATTTTAGGAAAAGCTATTTCCGGCGGAATGTATCCCGTTTCAGCAGTTTTGGCAAATGATGAGATCATGAACGTGATCAAACCGGGACAACACGGTTCTACTTTTGGTGGAAATCCGATTGCATGTGCAGTTGCAATTGCAGCTTTGGATGTTGTAGAGGATGAAAAATTATCTGAACGAGCAGAAGAATTGGGTCAGCTTTTCAGATCTGAAATTGAAAAACTGATCGAAAAATCTGATTTGATCACAAAAGTAAGAGGAAAAGGATTGCTAAACGCAATTTTGATCAACGATACACCTGAAAGTTCAACAGCATGGAATCTTTGTTTACAATTAAAAGAAAACGGATTGCTTGCAAAACCTACCCATGGGAATATTATCAGATTGGCACCGCCTTTAGTTATTACAGAAGAGCAGTTACTGGACTGCGTAAAAATAATCGAGAAAACTGTTTTGGAATTTGGGAGCTAAAATAAAAATTCTGATCATTCAAAAAAAATTCATGGGCGATATATTGGTGAGTTCCACCATTTTACCCCTACTGAAAAATAAGTTTCCTGATGCTGAAATAAGTTTTCTTCTTGAGGAAAAACATCAACAAATCCTGTACGGAAACCCTTATGTGGATCATCTTCTCTATTGGGATGATCAAAATTTTATGAAAATGATGATGAAGATAAAACATCATCATTTTGATATCGTTATTGATCTGTATTCCAAGATTGACACCGGATTGCTGTCCCTTTTTTCGGGCGCAGAGAAACGTCTTGGTTTTTTTAAAAAATATACCAGGTTTTTCTACACCCATCCTGTAAAAAGAAGAGATAACGCATTATCTGAGAATACTACATTAGGTATTGAACATCGTCTTCAATTGTTGGAACCTTTAGGCATTGAGTTTGAGGAAGTTTTTCCTAAAACTTATATTACTGAGGAGGAACTTGAAGCTGCAAAAAATATTCTGGCTCAAAATGGGCTGAAATCAGATGACCGTTTAATCATGATCAGTACTTTTGGAAGTACGAATGAAAAAACCTACCCATCAGAATATATGGTGAAAATATTGGATAAAATTGTAGAATCTAAATCAAATTCAAAAATCCTGTGCAATTACCTACCCTTTCAAAAAGAGCTTTTTTTACAAATACTCAATAAGGTTTCACCTATAACGCGTAAAGCAATAGCAGAAAACTTTGACACCAAAAACCTTCGTGAATTTGCTGCTGTTACCAGTCTCTGTAAATGCTTGATTGGAAATGAAGGCGGTGCTACAAATCTCAGTAAATCATTAAACATCCCAACTTTTACAATCTTTGCTCCCCATATCGAACGAAAGGGCTGGGCATGGACAAACAATCCTAAAATGGACAGATTTTTGCATTTACACGATTTTATTCCTGAATCAACAGACTATTCAGATTTCAAACCTGAATTATTTTCAGATCAATTGAAAGAATTCTTGAATCAGGCACTAAAATAATTTGTAACGCAAAAATGAATAAACACAAAAAAACGATTTTACTGATCACCTATGACAACTGGGGTTTTAATCAATATATTGCTGATGCACTGGAGGTAAAAGGGTATGAAGTAAAACATATTAATTTTCACCATTTCAGATATACTTACCCGAATATTGGCTATAAGACGCTTAATTTCTTCACTAAAAATACAGGTCTTTTAAATTTAAAACATATTCACTATAACGATGTCATTCTGAAAGAACTAGAAGATTTTCAGAAAATTGACATTTCCATTTATATCAAGGCTGATTTCCTTTCTCCGAAAACTATTGAAGCTATTAATAAAAAATCAGAAAAGTCTGTCTTGATTATCAGCGATTCGATCAACCGTTATCCAAAAACAAAAAATATATTATCCTTATTTGATCAAGTATTTTCTTTTGAGAAAAAAGACTGTGAGAAATACAATTTAATATTTAAAACCAATTTCATCTATAAATACGCAGAAAACAGTACTGCGGAATTTAAATATAAAGTTTTCAATATCAGCTCTCTGGACAACAGATTTCCTGTGTTTCAAAAGATAGCAAAGTATCTTCATGAGCTGAATATTAACTATAAAATTATCATTTTCACTTCAAAGAAAAAAGATGATCCTTATCTGGAATTTTCAAAGACGACTCTTTCCATTGCTGAAAACAACGCACTTTTGGCAGAATCGGAGATTATGCTGGATGTACACAGAAGCAAACAGCAGGGTTTAAGTTTCAGGGTTTTTGAAAGTCTAGGTCTTCAAAAAAAATTAATTACTACAAATACGGATATTGTCAATTATGATTTTTATAATCCCGTCAACATCCATGTCATTGAAAATGTAGAAAACCTCTCTATCCCCAATTCATTTTTTGAAACAGATTATGCGAAAATACCTGAAGAAATACTCAAAAAATACCTCATTGAAAACTGGGTTGACGAATTGATTGAGTAATATGTCGTAATTTTGCAAATTAATAGTTTCAAAACAGGCGTAAATTCTTGTGATACTCCAAATTATTTAATTGATTTTCTTTATGATTTCTTACAAAAGCGCTTCTAAAATCATCATATTCTGTCCTCCGAGAAAAGTTACTGGTGGTCCGGAAGCATTGCATCAGCTTTCTAATAAGTTGTATGAATTAAATTACGACAACGTTTTTATGCATTATGTTCCTCAAAGAGCAAATGCAAAAGCGAAAAACTATGATATTTATAAAACTAAGGAAATCAATACGTTTGAAGACACTTTAGAAAACATACTCATTATTCCGGAGTCAATGACCTTTTTAATTAAAAAATATCCTAAAAGTCAAAAAATAATTTGGTGGTTAAGTGTTGATTTCTACAAAATCCTGATGGATTACAGAATCAGAAAACAGAGTTTTTTCACAAAATTATTTTATAAACAAGACGATAAAGAATATCATTTTGAGAATCTTCCGAATGTTTTTCAATGGGCACAATCCTACAGATCAAGCGTTTATCTGAAAGATCACAATGTTCCGGAAAGCAAGATTGATTATGTTTGTGATTATATCAATCCGATATTTTTAGAAAAAAATCAAACTATCAATAAAGATCTTTCTAATAAAACGATACTTTACAATCCCAAAAAAGGAAAAAGAGAGATTGCAGAATTAATTAAAAATTCTTCTGATTTGAAGTGGACTCCTATACAAAATATGAATGCAGATCAAATAAAAGATTTGATGGCAAAATCACTTTTATACGTAGATTTCGGAGAAAATCCGGGACGCGACAAAATGCTTCGCGAGTCTGTGTCCCAGGATTGCTGTATCATTTCCGGTAAAAATGGTTCTTCCGCTTATTATGAAGATCTGATGATTCCTGATGAATATAAATTTGATTTCAGTACAGAAAAAATTCCGTCTATTCTGAATAAGATACAATGTATTTTTGACAACTATTCTCTACATGTTCTTAATTTTAAGACCTACAAAAATTTGGTTTTGAATGAGGAAGCCATATTTAGCAACAAATTAAAAGAAATTTTTAGAAAAGATATTTATGAAAATTAATAATAAGACATTTGGTGTGAATATGTCCGGCTTTTTTAATGCTGAGATTGGATTTGGTGAAGCGATCCGCAATAATCTGAAAGCCTTAGAAAAAGTGGGAATTCCTGCAAAGCCAATTAATTTTAATATGCATCTTAGTCATAGGCTGAATGAAAATTCTGTAAATTTCGATGACAATGCGAATGACTACCCTGTGAATATTGTTCATATAAATATGGATACTATCTACAGTTTCTTTAACGAAAAATCTTCTGAGTTTTTTGAAAACAAATATAATATCGGTTACTGGGCTTGGGAAATGGAAGAATTCCCGGATGAGTATACAGAATATTTTAAGTATTATGACGAAATTTGGACATGTTCTAAATATTGTCTCGATTCTATATCTTTAAAATCAAACATTCCTGTTGTCAATATTCCTCACGCCATTAATATTAATAAAGATGACATTACCAAAAATTTTGAAACTGGTCTTTCATCAGAATATTATCACTTCCTTTTTATTTTTGATTACAACAGCCTTATTGAGCGTAAAAATACACTCGCTTTAATTGATGCTTACGAAAAAGCTTTTGGCACAGATAACGAAAAAGTAAAACTTATCCTCAAAACTTCAATTCCCGGAAATCATCTTTCTAAAGCTAAAAGAAAGGTGATGACAAGAATTGGCAATAATCAAAGCATTATTTATAAAGAAGAAATGCTAAGAAGAAATGATTTGCTTGCCTTGATGGACTTTGCAGACTGTTATATTTCTTTGCACCGTTCGGAAGGTTTTGGGCTGACAATGGCAGAAGCCATGGCATTGGGGAAACCAGTGATTGCAACGGGATATTCCGGAAATCTGGATTTTATGAATGTTAATAATTCTTTTTTGGTGAAATACAAAATGATTAAGCATGACTACGACTTGAGCGTATTACCAAAAAACAATTATTGGTCAGAGCCAGATACAGATCATGCTGCAGAACAGATGAAATTTGTATTTGAGAATCAAAATTACGCTTCCGAAATAGGAAACAGAGCAAAAAAAGACATTCATACTTATTTCTCTCTGGAGGCAATTGGAACCAAAATGAAAAAAAGACTGGATATTATTGAAAACACAATCTTAATTGACAGAGGAGATTACGAAATAAAAAATCATTTATTAAAATTAGAAAGCGATAATAAGATTTTACAAAAAAGAGTAAAATATTTAGAAAAAGGATTTTATAACAAAGCAAGAAAAAAAATAAATGAAATTTTAAAAAAAATAAAAGGTCGGGATTAATTACATTTCTATATTAGTGATCTGAAACTTTATCATAAATAAATTATCTTAGAATAAAATTCTGATTTTCATGAAAGACAAAATTGCTATCGTTGTCCAAAGATATGGCTTAGAGATCAATGGAGGAGCCGAACTTCATGCGAGAATGCTTGCTGAAAAATTATCACTGATCTATGATGTTGAAATTATCACTACCTGTGCAATAGAATATGAATTTTGGAATAATTATTATCCTGACGGGATTGAAATTATCAATAATATCAAAGTTCGAAGATTCAAAACTTTAAAAAAAAATTTAAACAGATTTAATCAGCTTAGTAAAATAATCCGCAACCAATTTAAATACAATAATCGAAATTTAAGTATTCTAAATTTCCCTTATCTACTTTATAAAAGAGCAAAATACAGTAAAAATTCATTTAACTTTAATGAGTGGCTGGAAGTACAAGGTCCATTCTCTACTGATCTTGTTAATTATATAAAAGAAAAAAAAGATAATTATACAGCTTTTATTTTCTTCACTTATTTATACTATCCTACCAACATAGGAATTAAAGAAGTTTCTGAAAAAAGTATTTTAATTCCGACAGCACATGATGAACCTCAATTCTATCTTGACGGTTATTCTCAATTATTTTCTTCTCCAAAATTCTTAATGTATAATACACAAACTGAAAAAGATATTGTAGAAAAAGTGTATCCACAAACAAAAAAAATAAAATCAGAAATCGCAGGAATTGGATTTGACGACTATGAGATATCAATAACTGAACTTCCACGATATCTTTCTTCTAAAAAATATTTCATTTATGTAGGTCGAATTGTTGAGGCTAAAGGTTGCGTCATGATGATTGACTATTTTAAGAATTTTAAGATATCACATCCAGAATATAAAGATATAAAATTAGTATTAGTGGGTAAAAATTCTCTCTCAGAAAAAATTATCGAAGGAGAAGATATTATTTTTACCGGATTTGTAGATCAAACCTTGAAAAATACTTTGCTAATCAATGCGGCTGCGCTTATAATGCCCTCATTTTACGAAAGTCTTTCCTTAATAACATTGGAATCAATGTTATTGGAAATCCCTGTCATTGTAAATAAAAACTGTGAAGTTTTATGTGCTCACGTTGAAAAAAGTGAAACAGGAAAAAGTTTCATTAGTAGTACAGAATTTTCTCAATCTCTTATTTTTTATCTGCAACAAACACAAGATAATTTAATTTTAGAAGGTACCAAAGCAAAAAATTATGTTTTGAAAAATTACTCTTGGAATACAATTATCAACAAATTCAATTCAGCCATAAAATCTTTATAATGCCAAAAAAAATTTTATTTTTTTTTCCAGAAAATCCCTTTTCTAACAGAGCTGGAAATACTACAAGGGCCAAAACCAATCTTCAAATTTTAAAAAGGCTTGGCTATGAAATTGATTTGGCAGGTATCGAAGACATCTATAATGGAATGGGAGACAATACTGATTTTGATAAAAACATAATTGACTATTTATTTTTGCTTGTAAGAAGACCTATAAAAAAAATTGCATCCGTAGAGTATTGGAGATATAAATTTTTCAGCTTAAATAGTAAAAACAAATCAAATCATTTACTGTCAACTTACATTAAAGACGGTTTCAAAAAATTATTTAGAGCTAAAAATTACGATTTTGTTATTATTAACTATGAATTTTGGACAGATCTTGTGGACTGTGAATTACCAAACAATCCTGTAAAAATAATTGATACTCACGATTGGATTACTTTGAATGAGTTTTTCAAAAATCCATCACTAAAAATAGGTGAACGTTTTGAAGAGGAAATTAACAATCTGGCAAAATTTGACAAAGTAATAACCATTTCCAATGATGAACATTTTATCTTTAAAGGATTTTTAGGTGAAAAGGTTATCAATATTCCTCCTACTTTCACAATTAATTTTTCTTCTGATGCAGACAAAAAAAAATATGATCTTATTTTTGTAGGTTCAGACAATGTATTTAATATAAAATCAATGCGATGGTTTTTTGAGAAAGTATATCCTTTATTACCAGAAAGCATTAACATTGTAATTATTGGTAGAATTTGCAAACATATAGAGAAGAAAAAGAACGTAAAGTTAGTAATGTTTGCAGAGAGTTTAGAAGAATATTACAGACAGTCGAAGGTAGCGATTTGCCCAATGCTTGAAGGGACAGGCATAAAAATAAAAGTGATAGAGGCTCTGTCGTACGGACTCCCTGTAGTGGGAACAGAACGGGCAGTTGACGGTTTTTCATCTAAAGTAAATAATGGCTGTTTAATAGATAACAATCCTGAAATTTTTAAAAATGAAATAATATCTTTGTTACAAGATGTATCTTATTATCATGATACAAAAAAACAAGCCGAAGAATATTTTAAACTTAATTTTTCTGAGGAGAAAGCAGTAGAACTCTGGCGGGAAATATTAACAATATAACACCAATCATAAATGAAATCCCTCATTCTATTTATAAAGACATACAGACCTGATTTTGATAGGGTGAAAAATCTTATTGCATCAATAGAAAAGCATAACAAAGAAAAAATTCCAGTCCTTATATCTGTTAACGATATAGATTTCATCTTCTTTACGGAAAATTTCAAAGATTATCATATTATCAAAGATTCAGAGATTATTTTTTCAGAAATCAAAGACGGATGGAGATATCAACAAATAATAAAAGCTAATGTATATAAATTAAACATTTGTAAAAATTATTTATGTCTAGATTCTGATTCAGAATTTATTCGTGATTTCTACTATTCTGATTTTCTATATGATGAAGACACTCCTTATACTATAATGCATGAATCAAAGGCGTTTCTAGAAACTATGGAAAATATTGGCAGGGACTCTGAAAATATCTTTTTTAAAGAAGCTTTAAGATCAACACGCCCTTTTTTTGGAAATAAAGGAAAGGAATGGGACTACGGCCCTTCTCCATATCTTTGGAGCTGCACTGTCTGGAAACATTTTATCGAAGTATATTTAAAGCAGAAAAATAAAACTTTTGAAGAGTTTTTTAATGACATCGATAAAATCACATCACCTTCAGAATGTGTAATATATGGAGAATACCTAGTGAAAACAAGATTAATTGATATTTACCCAATAGAAAATTTTTTCAAAGTGTACCACTACAAAGAACAGTATATTTTAGAAAAAAAGCTTCACAATATTGATAAACTGAAAAAAGTTTATTTAGGAATAATTTTCCAAAGTAATTGGCTTAAAAAAAAGAAGAAATATATTTTTTTCTGATAACTATCTGGCTAATCATTAATTTATCTTTAATTGAAATAAAAAATTCGTCAAAAATAATAGTCGTGAAATGATAATTAGTAGTTCCTTGATAAAATCGTCTTTCTAATTGATTTTTAAAAATAGCATTGCAAGACATGAAAATTTGAATTTAATAAGAATAGAAAATTAATTTATGTTTCAATATTTTCATCATTTTCTTCATGTTCCAAGCGGTTGCTGATAAGAATGCATTGATTTGTTCTTCTTCTCCCATGAAGTAATTTTTAGCCAGCCTGAAATCGGTTTTTAATGTCCGATGACAGGCTCTATTACGGATCTGGTTCTGAATTTTTTACGCTTTATTTGCTTTTGATAAGCAGTATCTGTCTTATGTGGAGAGTTTGAAATAGAGATTTTCACTCCTTTTATTTCCTAGTTTACTCTCCCTCCTCTTTCGTAGACGAGTTTTTGACCGCTCGTTTTCACTCGTTCTAAAAGTGATTCGATGGTTTGACCGTCGTAAGGAGTTTGTAAAAATGATTTAATTCAGAGAATGATTTTTTTTTCGTTGGCTGTGGTTACCAGCCCAACTTTTCCAAACTCATACTGCATATGCGCTTTCCCTTTGGCAACACATCGGTTAAAAAGCTTGTGGATGTTATAAATTCTGTCTTTATCTGCTGGTTTTTGGTTTACAGGTTTAGTGTATAAATTTATCGCAGATTGATAAAATGCATACTGTTTTTCATTGAAATTGCGTGTAAACTCTTTTATCAATCGCATGGACAATTGTTTTAGCTGTCGTACAGATTTTTAGTTAATTTAATCTTAATCCTTTTGACAGTAATGTACTATGACCGAAACCTGACCATTGATGAGTACAATTTTTACACACTGTAATTTGATTGGAATATGATATGATTTTTCTGTATAAAAATTTTTTCCACAACATCTAAGCCTAAATCTCTAATTTAATTATGAAGAATACGTTTATAAAAAAAACTTTAATACTATATTTTCAAGTAAAAATTTCTCTAAACATATACATAAGATTTAACAAATACAGACATATTCTTTTTATCATCCATATAAATCATTTAGAAAGGCATGCCTCCAGTTTTCCCTTTTCTAACTGGAATTCGCTATATTTAAAAACGCCAGATTTGTACGCAAAAACTGCTCCAAAATCAATGGTTTCATTATTTATTTTCATTGGAAAGATACATGATCTATATGCATTGTGTTCAACAAATGGCTTAGATAATACTTTAAAATTAAGCCCATCTTTAGAGAATGCAAGATAGAGACTGTCTGAGGTGCATTTTTTTACTTCACCTGCAGCAATGCATAAAAAATAATAGCCATCAACATAAGTGGCTTGTATATGCCAGGGAGCATATTCGGGATTTACTTCAACCCAAGGTTTATTAATGAAATTAATTACCTTACTTTGTTTAAAATTAGAAAAATCCAGTCCATTGTAAGACGTTCTTCTAATAATATATGACGGATCATTTCCAGGGAAATTTGGACTAATATTATTTTCAACCTCAAAACTCACATATCGTTGTCCATTATAAACAATACTGGGTGAAAGAAGATGATTATTTTTCGGAGAATAAGGAGGACTGCTAGTATAAACTGCTTCTAAACTAGACCAGGATACACCATCCGTAGAAGTCTGCCTAACTATAGTTCGCTGAGCATTATGCAATAATTTTTTAAAATTATTTAGATTTTTAGCACCTCTCTCCTTCAAGGCAGTGGCTTTTATGAAACTGCCTCTATAATATAATGTAAACTTACCATGTTCAAACGTCCAATCAACATCAGACCAAAAAGTATATTTAGGAGAATCCCTATTTTCGGCAAAACCTTCATTCATTGAAGGAGTTCTCTGCAGTGGGCCTGTAAGACCATTTGGACTACTCCAGTTTATTCCATCATTAGATACAACAATAGTTGGATTTTCATATCTTTCAGATTCACGAATATTTCCAATCTTTCCAAAAAAAGGTGTAAAAACCATCCAATACTTATATCCGTTAAAGCTATTGGGAAAATATTGTACATCAGGATGACAGTATGAAAAATTAGGATTACTAATATCCTTTATAAAGGAAACATTATTCATTCCTGAATAATTTCCGTTGGCTATTACGTTAATATTGATCGTTCCAATATCTATGAGGTAATTTAATGGCCCTCCGTATTCTGTGTTATTGTCGGATACAGTTGGGACATTTTCAGCAAACAAACCTTCTTCCTGCTGAGAACAGGAATTTACAAAAATTATAGAAAAAAGAATTAAAAACTTAAGTCTATTGACGTGGCGAGTCATTTTAATTTGTATATTATTTTAAGCTCGATCATATTCATCCTCCAATCTTACGATATCATCCTCTCCAAAATAGGTTCCGGTCTGTACTTCAATAAAAACTACCGGTTTATTTGACAGATTCATCATGCGGTGTTTTTCTCCAAGTGGAATAGAGATACTTTCTCCATAAGACAATTTGATTTCATCACCATTTAAAACAACTGTAGCATCTCCTTCAATGACAGTCCACTGCTCCTGTCTTTTATGATGATATTGATAGGATAACTTTTGACCGGGATCTATCTCAATTCTTTTCAGTTTATAATGAGGTTCATCAGCTAACACATAATACTTTCCCCAGGGTCTTTCACCAATTTCTAACATGATCTTCAATCTTTAAGTACAAAAATAAAACTTAAATGATTAAAATATGGTATTATATAAAAAAAATCAGGATTTTTGCAGTAAAATCAATACTATGAAAATTAGCGGATACGGATATGTAAGAAATGGCTTTCAGTATGGTGTTCCATTTCTGGAATCAATCCAGTCTGTTTTACCTATTTGTGATGAATTTATCGCTGTAGTGGGTGACTCTACAGATGGCACCCGTGAAGCAATCGAAAACTTGAACAGTCCAAAAATTAAAATTGTAGATACAATTTGGGATGACAATCTTAAACTGCATGGTAAAATTTTTGCCCAACAGTCAAATATAGGGCTTGATCACGTTACAGGAGACTGGATTTTTCATATTCAGGCAGATGAAGTAATCCATGAAAATGATTTGCTCAAAATCCTTGAAAACATCAAAAAGCATCACAACAACCCTATTGTAGAAGGTTTTTTACAACCTTTTCTCCATTTCTGGGGCGATTATAATCATATCAGAAATAGCCGCGCTGTGCATAAAAATGAGATCAGAATTTTTAAAAATAATCCTGAAATAAGGTCTTATATTGATTCGCAAGGTTTTAGAAAGTTTAAATCTAATGAAGGATATTTGAATGGCAGCGAAAAAGGTGAAAAATTAAAAGTCCTGAAGTTGGACGTTCCTGTCTATCATTATAATTCGGTCAGATCCAAAAAGAAAATGATGTTGAAAGCCAACAATTTCGAGTATTATTATGGTCATAAGGACGAAAAATTAGTTGAAACACCGAAAGAGGAATACAATTATCATAAAGTTGACAGAGTTGGAAAATTCTCCGGAACTCACCCTAAAGTAATGACACAGGCAATCGCCGATCATGATTTTGTTTTTGAACACGATAAATCTCAGGCAGTCTGGGATAAGAAAGATAAATTGGTACAGCCGCTGGAAGATTTGCTTAAAATAAGAATCGGAGAATACAAAAACTATATCCTGCTCAAAAATATCAAATAGTTTTCTAAAAAAGTAGCTCTTTTCCTTATAACCTTTTTTGAAATGCTTAAATTTGCACCTTAATTTCAAAGAAATGAATAAAGTAAGAGTCCGCTTTGCACCAAGTCCTACAGGACCTCTGCATTTGGGAGGTGTAAGAACTGCATTATATGATTATCTTTTCGCTAAAAATAAGGGGGGTGAATTTGTATTGAGAATTGAAGATACGGATACTGCCAGATATGTGGAAGGTGCTGAAGATTATATTGAAGAAGCTCTTGAATGGTGCGGAATTATTCCCGATGAAAGCCCTAAAAAAGGCGGAAAATTTGCTCCTTACAGACAATCCGAAAGAAGAGACATCTACGATCGGTATACAGAGCAGATCTTAAAAACAAATTATGCATATATTGCTTTTGACACTGCTGAAGAACTAGATACCATCCGTGCAGAATATGAAGCTAAAGGCGATGTTTTCTCTTATAATAATATCTCAAGAAACCGTCTAAAAAACAGCATTTCACTTTCTGAAGAGGAGGTACAGAA
The DNA here is from genome assembly GCF_057180465.1 of Chryseobacterium sp. HNCC26DJ238. Taxonomy (NCBI): domain Bacteria; kingdom Pseudomonadati; phylum Bacteroidota; class Flavobacteriia; order Flavobacteriales; family Weeksellaceae; genus Chryseobacterium; species Chryseobacterium sp. HNCC26DJ238. The sequence continues at coordinate 62,336 of NZ_JBXUGI010000007.1, read as the reverse complement.
ACTTTTGGATTCGAAAACGCCATATGTTGTAAGATTCAAAATGCCTGTTGACAGAACTTTGGGATTAGTAGATATTATCCGTGGAAATTCCGCAGTGAATACCAATACTTTAGATGATAAAGTTTTAGTGAAAAATGACGGAATGCCTACGTATCACTTTGCCAATATCATCGATGATCACGAAATGGAAATTTCTCACGTCATTCGTGGCGAAGAATGGCTCCCCTCTTTAGGATTACATATCTTACTGTATGAGGCAATGGGTTGGGAAGCTCCTGAATTTGCACATCTTTCATTGATTCTGAAACCTGAAGGAAAAGGAAAACTGAGCAAAAGAGACGGAGATAAATTCGGATTCCCTGTATTTCCACTTGATTTTAAAGATCCTGAAACCGGGATTATTTCTAAAGGATACCGTGAAAATGGTTATCTTCCTGATGCATTCATTAATATGATTGCTCTGTTAGGATGGTCACCTTCTGACGATAAAGAGATTTTATCTTTAGATGAAATGATTAAAGAATTTGATTTGTATAAAGTTCATAAAGCCGGTGCCAGATTCAGTAAAGAAAAATCAGAGTGGTTTAACCATCAGTATATTCAAATGAAATCGGACCCGGAATTGCTTGAACTTCTAAAGAGTTCAGATCTAAGTCTATCTGTTGAAGATGAAAAATTGCTGAAAATCATTCATTTGATGAAAGAAAGAGCAACGTTCCCGAAAGACATTTACGAAAACGGAAGATTCTTTTTCGAAGCTCCGGTTTCGTACGATGAAAAAGCTTCAAAAAAGGCATGGAATGTTGAAACTTCTAACCTTTTAACAGAATTTGCAGAAAGTTTAAAGTCATTGGATGATTTCACTTCTGCAAGCATTAAGCAAAATTTACACGATTTTGCTGAGAATAAAGGTCTTGGAATAGGAAAAGTCATGATGCCATTGCGTCTGGCTCTAGTGGGAGAATTAAAAGGACCTGACGTTCCTGATATTCTGGAACTCGTTGGAAAAGAAGAAAGTATTGCAAGAATAAGCAATGCTGTAAATAATTTTAAATAAATTTTCATAATTTTTCATACATTTGAAAGATTTAATTTACTTCAAGAATGGAATATTTAAGTTTCGAACTTCCTATAAAAGAGCTGATGGATCAGTATCAAACCTGTTCATTGGTAGGAGAAGAAAGTGGTGTTGATGTAAAATTAGCATGCAGTCAGATCGAGGATAAGATTAGAGATACCAAGAAAGAAATCTATGGTAATCTTACGCCTTGGCAGAGAGTACAGTTATCCCGCCATCCGGATCGTCCTTATACCATTGATTATATCAAAGGAATGGTAGATAAAGGTAGCTTTCTGGAACTTCACGGTGACAGAAACTTTGCTGATGACCCTGCAATGATCGGAGGTTTGGCCACCCTTGACGGTCAGAGAATCATGATCATTGGTACTCAGAAAGGGAGAACAACCAAAGAGAGACAGCACAGAAGGTTCGGAATGCCAAATCCTGAAGGATACAGAAAAGCTCTACGACTAATGAAATTGGCTGAGAAGTTCAAAATTCCTGTAATCACTTTAGTGGATACACCTGGAGCTTATCCTGGACTGGAAGCTGAAGAAAGAGGTCAGGGTGAAGCTATCGCAAGAAATATTTTTGAAATGACAATGCTTAAAACGCCTATTTTCACTTACATCATCGGTGAAGGTGCAAGTGGTGGAGCTTTAGGAATTGGTGTTGGTAATAAAGTGTATATGCTTGAAAACACATGGTACACGGTAATTGCACCAGAAAGCTGTTCTTCAATTTTATGGAGAAACTGGGATCACAAAGAAGATGCAGCGAACGCATTGAATCTGACTCCAAAAGATGCTTTGAGAGAAAAATTCATCGATGGAATCATCGAAGAACCATTGGGTGGAGCTCATTACGATCCGGAAACTACCTATCTGAATCTGAAAACTTCGATTTTGCAAAATATCAAAGCATTCTCAAAATTTACAGGTAAAGAACTGGAAACGCAGAGACAGGACAAATTTATTGCGATGGGGCAATTTAAAGGATAAACCAAAAAAAAAGCAGCTGAGAGAATCTCAAAGCTGCTTTTTCTTTTTAATCTACCTATTACTCTGCCACATCAAGCTGTATTTCAATATCTTTCGTAATCTTTTTCAGTGAAGAATATTTGGCGTCGCACACCATAGTTGTCAAAACATAATCGCCTTTATCAATTAAAACAAAATTCTGGCCTTTTGCCGGAACATCGAGATTGTAGTATTTTTTTCCGCTGATTTTCACAATCAGTCTGCAGTTTGATCTGTTCTTAATATTAATGTAAGCTTCCTTATCACTGGGATCATCATTAAAAATATGGGTAAGCATGGCTGCTGTTTTCTTATTTTTATCACTGACTTCAGATTTTTTACCTGTACTTCCTACACTTGCGAAATTTACATTACTGTCAGGTTTTTTATTAATCGTCACCTCTTTGCCTTTATTCAGTTCGTTGTTACTTACAATTTTTTCAATCTTATCTTTACCTAATGGCCTGATTGTCGGTTTTGCTTCCGGAGAATTATCTGCCATAATAATGGTAATGAGTCTTTTCTTAAAAAAATCTGATCTTGCATGACCTGGGTTCTGTTTTAAAAATCCTGCAATAATTCTTGGTTCATTAGAAGTTTCGGCCTCAGCTTCTGTATAAATAATTACTGTTTCTTTCTCGGCAACTGCTTTTGCTTTACCTTTTTTCTTCTTTTGAGAAAAACCGAGACAGAATATGGATAGGAATACAATCAGAAATATCTTTTTCATTGAATAAAAACCTTTAAAAATTTATTAAATAATACTATAACGTGAAAAGTCATTTTTTAGTTTATCATTAAAATCATTATCTTTGCACATCTTTAAAATAAACTATTAAAGCTAATCATAATTTTAAATAAAAAAATAATAAATATTATGTCTTATTCACCAGCTGCTGCAGACGTAGCAAAATTGAGAAACCAAACAGGTGCAGGTATGATGGACTGCAAGAAAGCGTTAGTAGAAGCAGAAGGAGACTTCGAAAAAGCAGTAGATATCCTTAGAAAAAAAGGACAGAAAGTAGCGGCTAACAGAGCAGACAGAGAATCTGCTGAAGGAGCCGTAATCGCAAGAGTAAACGAAGACAATACTTTAGGTACTATTATTTCTTTAAACTGCGAAACTGACTTTGTTGCTAAAAATGAAGCGTTCATCGAATTAGCTTACGAAATTGCTGAAATGGCTGTTTTCGCTGCTACTAAAGAAGAATTATTGGCTACGGATTTCCACGGTGTAACTGTTGCTGAAAAATTAATCGAGCAAACCGGAGTGATCGGTGAGAAAATCGAAATCGGAGCATTCGAAAGAATCGAAGGACCATTCCTTGGAGCTTACATTCACGCTGGTAATAAAATCGCATCAATCACTGCCCTTTCTGCTAAAGTAGACGGAGCTGATGAAGCTGCCAAATCTGTTTCTATGCAGGTTGCTGCTATGAACCCAATTGCTCTTGACGAAACTAAAGTTTCCCAGGAAACAATTGATAAAGAACTGGAAATCGAAAGACACAAACTTACTGAAGAAGGTAAGCCTGCAAACATTATCGAGAACATCCTTAAAGGTAAAATGCAGAGATTCTATAAAGACAATACTTTGGTACACCAGGATTTTATCAAAGACAGCTCTGTTTCTGTTGCTGATTATGTAAAATCTGTAAACGGAGACTTAAAAGTTACAGGATTTATAAGAGTAAGCTTAGCTTAATCAATTTTTCAAAATAATATAAGATCCCGATGATTTCTCATCGGGATATTTTGTTACAAACCAAATTATGAATATTAATTAATTATCAAGTTTATTTTAAATATTCAACGAACCATGGTTTTAAATTACAATTATTAAAATAACAATACGACTATATGATTATTAATATATAAATTTGTCGCCTTTTAATAATCGGCATGAAAAAAATCTTACTGGCTCTTTTTACTTTTTTATCTTTATTGATCAACGCTCAGCTGGATACAGACCATTGGTTTGCCCCAATGTCAGCAAGCGCAGGAACCAGTGGCCTACAAAGCTTTCTCTATCTTTCCACCAATGAATCAAGCCCTTTCCAGGTGCAGATTTTCAATAACAACAATCTCTATAATACAGTTACTATAAGCAAGGGAAATCCTGCACAGGTAAGTATTCCAGCTAATTTTTTACTTGCAACCAACCAGGGAGATCTTTTTACACCGGTTCCTATGGGAATGTTTGTGAAAGGCTCTAAAAAATTCTTCGCCAATTACAGGTTTTCTGTTTCTAACCATGCCGAAATTATAACTTCTAAAGGACTGGCAGGCCTCGGAACAACCTTCTATGCTGCCATGGCTCCCAATACTGCCGCTAATGACTGGATCAATGCTACTATTGGTATAACCGCAACAGAAGACAATACAACAGTGATTGTTTCAGGGTATGATCCTCAGGTTTTATTTTCAGACGGAACATCTTCACCTACAAAAACATTTACCTTAAACAGAGGACAGTCTTACATTATTGATGCAGTAAGCACGCATTCAACGCATAACTGGGAAGGTCTGATAGGTGCGAAAATCACAGCTACAAAACCTGTTTCAGTTACCAATGGTAATTTTAATGCAATTTATACCAATCAAAACTTTACCAATAATGACATTCTTATGGATCAGGCTGTACCTGTTGACAGATTGGGAAAAGATTTTGTTATTGTAAAAGGGAACGGGCCTGCAACTTCCGGTATGGAGACTATATTGGTTATCGCTACAGAAAACAATACTACATTTACGGTCAATGGTGTCGCTTCCGGAGTAAATTTAAATGCCGGGGAATATTATCTGATTCCTGGGAATTCGTATATCAACCAAGGGAATAATAATTTTAACATGGGGGTCTCTTCCAATAAGAATATGTATGTCTATCAATTATTGGCAGGTGTTGCGACGGGAACGATTTATGCAACAGGAGGTTTTAATTATATACCGCCCCTCAGCTGTTTTCTACCTAATAAAGTCGATGAAATAGGCATGATTAACAGGATAGGAAATACAACCTATAATACAAAATTAAACATCATCACTCAAAGTGGAGCAACAGTCACCCTGAACGGAAATTCGATAGCTGCCGCTAACGGACCTTACCAGGTAACCGGAAATCCGAACTGGGTCTCTTATTCTGTTCCTAATATTACCGGAAATGTGACGGTAAGCTCTACAAAGTCTGTTACAGCAGGAATCATTGGAGGAAGCGGAGCAGTAGGCTACGGCGGATATTTTGCAGGATTTTCATCTGTCCCTGTAATTACTAAGACTGGAGACTGCTATGCGGGAATACTTCTGCAGGTTGACAATACTTATGATGGTTATCAATGGTACCTCAACGGAACTATTATTCCAGGAGCAGTTACCTACTCCATCAATCCTGAATTGTATGGGACAGGAAATTACACCTGTTCTGTAACAAAAAATAATTGCGAGACTAAATTAACCCCTGTTTATACATACACTCTCTGTCCGCCTATTTCAACAACTACTTACAATATAGGATCCTGTAATACAAAAATAATTAATCCTGCTTTTACTAATTCTTTTCAAACTATTATTCCTGCCCAAACTGCAATTATAACTTCTCCCGCATCAGGAACAGCCTTAATAAACCCAACAAACGGACAGATTACTTACACACCAAACCCGGGACTGACATCAGACACTACTGACAATTTCATTTATTATATCCAGGGAAGCGGAAATCCTGCAGATTTTGAATATTTTAAAGTCATCATCAATACTGATGTTCTCCAGATTAACAATGCTGCCTTAACAACCTGCACTTCTAATGGAAACACAGGTATCATTGATCTGACAACAGCTATAGTAACACTGGATTCAGGGACAAGCTCTGCTTACTTTTCAAATGCTGCTTTAACAACACAAATCACTACTCCCAGTGCTTATGTTTCAAATAGCGGAATTGTCTATGTTAAAGTAACTTCAGCCTTCGGCTGTTCAAAAACAGCGCAGATTAACCTAACGGTAAATTCCGGTCCGAACATTAATACAGGGGTCTATAACGCAGACATTTGTGATGATGATTACGATGGAATGATTACCATCAATTTTACTGCTGTTACTTCACAAATTGTAAGCAATTCGGCAGGTTTCACCGTAAAATATTATCTAAGCCAAGCTGATGCAACTTCAGGAAACACTAATATTTTACCTGTAAACTGGACATACTCGTCTAATACCACAGTTTACGTACGGGTTGAAAGCATAAACGGATGTCCGCCCGCTTTTGGACAGATTGATTTTAAAATTAAAAGTAAGGTTCCTCTACTCACTACAAATCAGGTTTTAGAAATTTGCGATACAGACAATAATGGTTTTGAAACCGTAAATCTGAATAACTACACAAACGTATTTACAACAGATCCTTTAACAGCTGTGACATTCCACAGTACATTAGCTGATGCACAGGCAGGAATAAATGCTGTTTCATCAACACAGACAATTAATAACGGCGCAACAGGAACTTATTATTTAAGATTTACAAACACAGCTTACTGTTTTAACACCGGAAATTTATCTGTCAAGGTGAATGCAGTACCAAATATCAATACAACTAATTTTAATGCAAATATTTGCGATGATAATTTTGATGGAAGTATAAATATTAATTTTAATAGTGTAACACCTCAGATTACAGTAAATCTTTCCAACTTTACTGTAAAATATTATCTAAATCAAACTGATGCAACCGCCGGAAATACTAATACCTTACCTGTAAACTGGACTTATACATCAAATACAACAGTCTACGTCAGAGCAGAAGGTACCGGCACTTGTCCACCAGCCTTCGGACAGATTAACTTTACGATCGGAAGCAAGATCAGCCTCATCACAAACACAATAAGTACACAAGTCTGTGACAACAACCTTAATGGGGTTGAAACTGTTAACTTAAGTGATTATAAAAATCTGTTCACAACGGATCCGGGAGTTATTTTGACTTTTCACTCTGATTTAGCAAGTGCACAAGCCGGAACAAACCCGATTTCGGCACAGCAGATCATCACCAATTCAGGAATCTTTTACATAAGGTTTACAAGTAATAATGCATGTCCCAATACAGGAAAACTGACAGTTACTTTAAAATCCGGAAAAAAATCAGATATACTGAGAGACCAGATTATATGTACTGATAACAAAGCATTTTTAGATGCGGGAGCCGGTTTTACTTCTTATTTATGGAGCACAGGAGCCACGACCCAATCAATTACTGCAGTTACAGGGAATTATTTTGTTGACCTGACTTTTAACGGTTGTATTTACCGGCAGACAGTCACTGTTACAGCAGTCCAATCACCGATCATTACCAGTATACAGGTATCAGGATCAAATGCCACTGTAAATGTAACAGGCGGAAATGCTCCGTACCGATACTCATTAAATGGAATGGATTATCAGTCTTCAAATACCTTTTCCGGACTTTCGAGAGGAACCTATAAAGTATATGTACTGAGTAAAGACGGATGCATGCCGGTAACCAGAGATTTTATTATCCTAAATCTCGTCAATACCATAACCCCTAATGGAGACGGCCATAATGACACTCTTAATTACTCTGAACTCAGATTAAAAGAAAATGTCAGCATCGAGGTGGTTGACAGATACGGATCATCTGTCTATAGGTCAAAAGGTAAAAATTATGTTTGGGACGGGAAATCCGAAGGCAGATTACTTTCTACAGGAACCTATTGGTATATTTTGAAATGGACAGAACCAGACACTAAATTACCAGTTTCGTATTCGGGGTGGCTATTAATTAGGAATAGAGAATAAATTTCATATTTTCTATAGTATTTGTTAATTATATATTAAATAATATGCTAATTTTGTAGAAATCCTAATTCAATTTTTATGAAAAGATTTCTACTTGGTTTAGTAATGCTTTTTCTTTCGTTCGGATCTCTGTCTGCCCAAAGAGATACTGAACACTGGATTGCGCCCTATTACGCATCAACAGGAGGTTATACCAATACATTATATCTTTCTACTGATTCTACAATTCCGTTTACTGTTACTATATATAATAACAATGTACCTTTAACAGGAGGAACCGTTACGATCAGCAAAGGTAACCCGATAACTTTTAATGTTCCTGCAAACATAATTTCTGCTAATGCATCAGCTGATGCTTTTAATATTATCAATAAAGGATTATACCTTCAGGGAAGCAAGCCTTTTTACTGTACTCTGAGAATGGCACAGTTTTCACATGGTGAAATTATCACCAGTAAAGGTAAAGCCGGCATTGGTAAAGAATTTTATGTCGCTAATACCCCCTCGCCATTTTCAAGTTCTTCCAATAACTTTACAGCAGGGGTTTTAGCAACTGAAAACAATACTACTGTAACAGTTACATGGAATACAGGCGTTACATTTATTGGCGGCGCACCGACAGGTACAACAAATACTTTTGTTTTAAATAAGGGCCAGTCTTTTATTTTTGCGGGAAGCGGATCTCCGGCGGCCAATATGGAAGCCTTTATAGGTGCAAAAATAGTTTCTGATAAACCAATTACTTTAACCAATGGAAACTGTAATGGAAACTTTGGTTCCGGGGGAAGTTCAGGATCCGATGCGATCATGGATCAATCTGTTCCTGTAGAAAGATTAGGAAACACTTTTGCGATGGTAAAAACAAGATCCAGTGGTGCTAATCTTGAGGGCGGTATTGTCATTGCTACAGAAAATAACACACAGGTGTTTGTCAACGGTTCCACGACACCTCTTGCAACTTTAAATGCAGGACAATGGTATAGAATTGAAGAAAGTAATTATCTGCCGCAGGGGACATCAGGTCACGCAAACATGCTGGTTTCAACTTCAAAGAATGTGTACCTTTATCAATTGGTAGCTGTAGGTACAAGCAATGCAACCTGCGGATTCAATTATATTCCGCCGCTCAACTGTTTTTTACCAAGAAAAATAGATGAAATCGGAAAGATCAATGAGATGCCCGGCATCACATCTGCAATTACTTTAAAACTGAATATTTTAACAGAAGCTGGTGCAGTTGTAACGGTAAATAACAATCCTATTGCTGCAACAGACGGCCCATATCCACTTACAGGCAATGCTGCATGGGTAACATACAGCATTACAGGAATTACCGGAAACGTTACCATTGAGTCAAATAAAGCAGTAACAGCAGGAATAAACGGAGGGTACGAAACCGCCGGATATGGAGGCTATTTTGCAGGATTTTCTTCTATCCCGGTTATTGCAAAACAGACAGGAGACTGTGTACCGGGGATTATCCTGGAGGTTGACGACAGTTACGAAAGTTATCAGTGGTATCTTAACGGCGCTATCATTCCAGGAGCTGTATCAAATACGTATACTCCGACAACCGGTGGTAACTATACTGTAAAAGTAACAATGGGAAGCTGTCCTCCTGTAACCACCCCAATTTATAAAGTATTTACCTGCATAAAAAACACTACAAAATCTTTGGATTTCTGTGGAGCAAAAGTAATCACACCAGCATTTACAAGTTCTACTCAGACTCCTGTACCTGGTACTGTAACGATAGTGACAGCTCCGTTACACGGTACAGCTTCTGTGAATGCTGCTACAGGAATAATAACTTACCTTCCTAATCCTTCAAGCCCTGGATCTGATAAGATTGTTTATAAATTCTGTGGAAATGAACCAGAATTTATAGATTGCGAAGAGGTTACTTTAAATCTTAATTTTGTGCCATTAATATTGCCTGATAAGACTATAAAAGCATGTCAGTATTCAGGCAAAGGTTTTTTTGACCTTACTACTGCTGCAGTGATTGACAATTCAGTTGCAAATACAAAAAAATTCTACCCTACTCTGGCTGATCTGACTGCAAATACCAATCTGATAAGCAACCCAACAAATTATTTCTCGGGAGCCGGATCAGTATATGTTCAGGTTATCACAGCAGAAGGCTGCGTTGGAACAGCAAAAATAACCCTGGACTTCTATCCCGTTCCCGTAGTAAATGAAGCAGTGCTGACCGCATGTTTTATTGCGAATAACGAAACTCAGGGACAGTTTAATTTATCCTCTGCTGCAGTTACCAGTGAAACACCAGTCACTAAAAAGTATTATCCAACCTTTACTGATGCAAGCAACGGCACTAATGAGATCATGAACGGAACAATATATATTTCCGCAGAGGGATCTGTATATGCCAGAGTATTTAGTTCAACCGGATGTTATGCCATTGCAAAAATTAATCTTAAAGTGACTCCTCCGAAAAGATCAACGGTATTAGTAGACAAATATATCTGCATAGATAACAGAACAAACTTAGATGCCGGAGCCGGGTATCAGTCTTACCAATGGAGTACAGGCGCAACCACTCAGATTATTGATGGGCTCACTGTAGGTGATTACTGGGTAATTCTGGAAAACAACGGATGTTTTTTAAAACAGTCTGTAAGCATTAAAAAAACTGTTGAACCAGTAATTACCTCAATAGAGATTGCGACTAATACAGCTACAGTAAATGTTGAGGGAGGGAATGCCCCTTATCAATATGCAGTAGATGCTCCGCTAAATTGGCAGAGCTCTAATGTGTTTACAAATCTTTCAAGAGGTCAGCATACATTCTATGTGAAGGACGCTGCGAACTGTGTTCCTGTTTCTGTAGAAGTAACAGTCCCAAACCTGGTCAACGCAATCACTCCGAATGGAGATAATGTAAATGACTTTATAGATTACAGTGAACTGGCTTATAAAGGAAATCTTACATTTGTCATCTATGACAGATATGGCAACAAATTATTTACAGGTGATAAATCAAATAATTATAAGTGGGATGGTAAGGCTTCCGGCAAAGGAATCCTCACAGGAACCTATTGGTACCATATCAACTGGACTGAACCTAACATACAGAAAACTCCAATTAAATATACCGGTTGGATTTTAGTAAAGAACAGAGAATAATTGTAAATAAATAAAAACCACGGTTCTCGATCGTGGTTTTTTCCTCTCTATAAAATAATTCAGACGCACTACAAAATATATTAAACAAAGCAGTATCTAAAAAATATTAATTTATGCTTATGAAACAATTTTTACTTATTTTTCTTTTCATGATTTCGGGCATCACTGTTTCTGCACAGAGAGACACAGAACATTGGATAGCACCATTTTATGCATCAACGGCTTACACACAGGCACTGTATTTATCAACAGATTCTGTCACTCCTTTTACGGTTACTATTTACAGCAATAATACAGCATTAGGAACAGTAACCATCAGTAAGGGGAGCCCCCAGATCTACACTGTACCACCGGGAAACATTTCAGTAAACACTGTATCAGAAGCTTTTACAGTAATAAATAAAGGTTTATACCTCAATGGAACAAAACCATTTTACTGTACCTTGAGAATGGTAAGCAATACGACCCATGCTGAAATCATTACCAGCAAAGGTAAAGCAGGTATCGGTAAAGAATTTTTTGCTGCTAATACACCTTCTCAATACAATATTACAGGCAATAACTTTACTGCCGGAATCTTGGCTACAGAAGACAACACTACGGTAACTGCTACATGGAGTGCAATTTCAACAATAACTTTTATTGGCGCAACCCCTGCGAACAATACCCATACCTTCACCTTAAACAAAGGGCAATCTTTTATTTTTGCCGGCTTGGGCAGTACTGCAACGAATATGGACAAATTTATCGGTGCTAAAATTGTATCCAATAAACCTATTACACTGACTAACGGCAATGTTAACGGCAACTTTGGCCTTGTAAGTAATCTTGGATCAGATGCCGTTTTAGATCAGTCTGTACCTGTTGAAAGACTGGGGAATACATTTGCGATGGTAAGAACGAGATCTACTGCACCCGATGTAGAAGGAGGAATCATAATCGCAACTGAGAATAATACAGATGTCTTTCTGAACGGAGCGACAACTCCTGCGGCAACTTTAGATCAGGGAGAATGGTACCGGATTTCCGGAAGCAATTATATTCTTCAGGGAGGTACTCATGCCAATATGTTTATCAGTACATCAAAGAATGTATATTTATACCAGTTTGTTGCCATTAATAACAGCAGTGCAACCTGTGGATACAATTACATCCCGCCGTTAAGCTGTTTTTTACCCAGAAAAATTGATGAAATCGGTAAAATTAATGAAATGCCACTTGGTACAGGAGGTGCAAGCACCGTTGCATCAGGAACTATTGTCAAATTAAATATATTAACAGAAGCAGGTGCTGCAGTGACTGTAAATGGAGCTGCTCTAACCGCTGCACAGGGGCCTTATCCGCTCACCGGAAATGCCAATTGGGTAACGTATGCTGTAGAAAGTGTTTCAGGTAACCTAACCATTGCCTCAGATAAAGCTGTTACTGCAGGCATCAACGGCGGATACAGCACATCCGGATATGGTGGATATTTTGCAGGTTTTTCTTCTATTCCCCTTATAGCAAAACAAACCGGAGATTGTATTCCAGGATTGATATTGGAAGTCGATGACAGCTATGATACCTATCAGTGGTTCAGAAATGATGTAGCTATTCCGGGTGCTAACAGCAATTCCTACACCCCAACCCAATCAGGAAATTACACAGTAAAGATTACTGTGGGATCATGTATTCCTGCAACAACTCCTGTCTATAAAGTGTTTACATGCCTTCAGGAAACTACCGCCGCAAAAACGGTTTGTGAAGGTTACTTAGCTATTGCTCCAGCTTTCACATCATCTACACAAACATTCTTACCCGGCACTGTCCAGATCATCACACCTCCGGCAAACGGTACAGCGATCGTAAATCCCACTACAGGTGTAATCGGATATACACCTGCCTTTGGTTTTTCAGGCACAGATACCATTACGTATAAATTTTGCGGAAATGCACCTGAATTTGTCGACTGTGAACAGATCACATTGACTCTGACCATATCTGAAAGCCCTACCGTAATTGATGCGACCCTGAGATCATGCTTTCTGGAAGAAAATGTAGCAACGGCTCTATTTAATTTAAATAATGCCAACGTAAATAATCAGACCGGAACAACAAAAAAATATTATCCTTCACTAACGGATGCCAACAATCAAACCAATGAGATTATGAATCCTGGCAGCTACATTGCGCCTAACGGAGTGGTTTACGTCAGGGTGAGTAATGCTAACGGATGCTACAAAGTCGCTGTCATTACGCTGATTGTCCTTCCTCCTGTAAAATCTGCCCTTCTGATTGATAAAGAAATATGTATCGAAAATAAAACCACTCTTGATGCAGGTCCAGGATTTGATGGATATCAATGGAGTACCGGGGCGACGACTCAGATTATTAATGATGTAACAGTCGGTACCTATTGGGTCATTCTAAAAACAGGAGATTGTTTTACAAAACAGACTGTAAAAGTTTACCCTACACAGCAGCCTGTAATTTCAAATATTGAAGTCACGAACAGTACGATTAATGTATCTGTAGTGGGAGGTACAGCACCTTACAAATATTCTGTTGACAATATTAACTGGCAGGATTCCAATGTATTCACAGATGTTAAAAGAGGTGATATAAAGGTATATGTTAAAGACAGCTATGACTGTGCTCCGTTAGAGGTGACTGTTACCATTCCAAATATTATTAATGTTATTACCCCAAATGGTGACGGAATAAATGATATCCTGGATTATTCTGCACTGGCAAAAAAATCTAACCTCATATTGGGGATTTTTGATCGATATGGCACTAAAATCTTCGAAGGAAATAAAGATACCGGATTCAAATGGGACGGCACCATCAATAAGACAAAAAAAATATCAACCGGAAATTACTGGTTCAGTATCAGCTGGAACGAAAATAAAAATCAAACGCCGGTCAAATTCTCAGGATGGGTAATGGTTAAAAACAGGGAATAGCATCCTTTTAATTATATGATTAAAACCACGATTCTTTAGATCGTGGTTTTTTTATTTATTTTTAAATGATTCAAGATATTTTATTATTAAATTTGTGATAAAATCGAATACAGAATGAAGAAACTTCTATCTTTTTTTCTTATTTTTTGCATATTCTCTATTTCTTTTGCCCAATTGGATAGAGAACATTGGTTTGCACCGATGGTAGACAGAACCGGAAATCCCAATCCATATCAAAAAATTTATTTATCAACTAACCGCACCACTCCTTTTGTAGTAAATATTTATAATAATAACAATATTATTGGATCGGTCACCATCAGCAAAAATAATCCTCAGAAATTTGACGTATTAAGAGATTATATCATCACCACCTCTCAGACAGACTTATTTATACCTACTTCAAAAGGCCTTTATCTAAAGGCAGATTTTCCTTTTTATGCCAATTTAAGATTTTCAGTCTATAACCACGCAGAGATTATAACTTCTAAAGGAATCCCTTCCACCGGAAAAAACTTTCATGCAGCGAATGCCCCTATCACGGTAAGTAATTCTATCTTGAATTTCATGACCAGTATTCTTGCAACCGAAAACAACACAACAGTTACCGTATCAGGATATAAACCTGCCGTGCAGTTTTCTAATGGAACAACAGGTTTAACAAATCCGACAATGACTTTTATCCTCAACAAAGGTCAGTCGTATATCATTGACGGCATAGGAAATATTGCAGGGAATTTTGACGGATTTATCGGTGCCAAGATCACTGCTGACAAACCGGTGAATATTACCAATGGAAATTTTAATGGTCAGTATTCCGGAAATGTCCCTATGAGTTCAGATATTTTAATGGATCAGTCAGTTCCTGTAGAACAGCTCGGAACTCAGTTTGCTCTGGTAAAAGGTAACGGAAGCATCGGCAACAACATGGAGGGAGCGTTAGTAATTGCAACCCAAGACAATACTCAAGTTTTTCTGAATAATGAAGGCTTACCAATCACTACACTCAACACCGGTCAATACTATATCGTTCCTGATACGAAATATCAGCTTCAGGGAACTAATCATTATAACCTGTATGTCAGAACCACAAAAAACGCATATGTTTATCAGCTCCTTGCAGGAGATTCTGTCAGTGGTACTGAAGCGGCAACCGGTGGTTTTAATTTTATCCCGGCATTGAGCTGTTATCTTCCAAAACAAATTAATGAAATTGGTTTGATTAATGAAAACTTTGTTCATTCAAATGCCAATCCTTCAGGGATTCTAAATATCCCTACAAAATTAAACCTTGTTACTGAACGCGGTGCAGTTGTAACAGTGAACGGCGCACCACCCCCTCCTGGTACAGGACCTTTTGACATGACAGGTCTTACTCCATGGGTAACATATGGTATTCCCAATACTGTTGGAACAATTACAGTGATCTCAACAAAAGCAATTACTGCGGGAATTACCGCAGGAAGTGATGCTGTGGGATACGGTGGCTTCTTTGCGGGCTTCTCTACGCAGCCAGTCATCTTGAAATCAGGCGGAGACTGTGTACCCGGGATCGTTTTAACAGTTGATCCGATAATCTACGAAACCTATCAATGGTACAGAAACGGCTTTATTATTCCAGGTGCTGTTGGAACATCTTTTACGCCAATTCAGTCCGGGAATTACACATGCTCTGTAACCATGGGAAGTTGTGCACCCTTAGTAACGGCAGTCTATAAAGTTTTAAACTGCCTAAAGCAAACAACAGCAAGTTTTAACATTTGTGAAAACAAAATCATCACCCCCGCATTTTCGTCATCTTCACAAACACCTGTAGTTTCTACGATCGCTGTCACCACTCCTCCAACTCTTGGAACGGCAGTTATTAATACGACTTCCGGAATTATTACTTATACAGCCAATAATCCCACTGTTGCAGCAACAGATACATTTACTTACACATTCTGCGGTAATGACCCCGAATTTCCGGATTGTGAATCAGTAACGGTAACCATTAATATCCAACCTGTTACTGTAATGAATACATCATTAACTTCATGCAGTGTCAATGGCATAGGCACCTTCAACCTCACAACTGCAAATGTAACCAGTAATTCGCCTGTTACTAAAAACTATTATACCAGTCTGCTGGCAGCACAGACTGAAAATGCAGCCGGAGAAATCCTTACTCCACTCACCTACCCCGCTCCTTCAGGGACGATTGTTTACGTTTTGGTAAAGAATCCAACAGGCTGTAAAAATATTGCTCAGATAACACTGAATTTATTTCCTGTAGCCATAGTTACTCCGGGAAATTTCTCAAATCCGTGTGACGAAAATCTTGATGGTACCGTCAATGTCATTCTGTCTGATATTACCCCTTTAATACTTAATAACCCTGCCTACTTTACGAATGTAAAATACTATGCTTTACTGGCAGATGCCAATCTGGGAAATGCGAATACCCTTCCCAATAACTGGAGCTATACCGTTAATACTACAATCTATATAAGAGTAGATTCTCCTGATGGATGTGCGGCCGTTATTCAACCTGTTAATTTTACAGTTGGAACAAGGCTTCCATTGTTAACAACATCTTTGATTATTAATTTCTGTGATGATGATTTGGATGGATCCAAACCGGTAAACCTCTCACAATTTATTCCTCAGTTTACAACCGATTCTTCCGTCTCAGTGAGCTACCACGCAACGCTGTCTGATGCTCAAAATGATACTGCTCCTATTAGCGGCGCAGTAACACTAACCGGAACACAGACCTATTTTATAAGATTTGAAAAAAGCGGATCCTGTCCGAACGTTGCTTCAATAAGAATTACTTTAAAAATTCCTAAAAAATCAGATATTTTATCAGACAAATTAATTTGTCCGAAAACGAAAACAACTTTAGATGCCGGACCCGGTTTTTCAGATTACCTTTGGAGTACCGGAGCTACAACACCGTCAATTTCAAACGTCGGAGCCGGCAATTACTGGGTAGACCTGACTTTTGACGGTTGTGTTTACAGGCAATTCGTAAATGTATCCGAATCTGTATTGCCTGTAATCACTTCCATTGATATTAACGGAACAACAGTTACGATAGGGGTAAGCGGTGGCGTTCCGCCATATGAATACTCTCTTGACAATATTACCTGGCAAAATTCCAACATTTTTTATAATGTGACTCAGGGTAATCATAAAATTTATATCAGAGATTCCCAGAGATGTGACTTTGTTGAAAAAAGCTTTGTTATTATAAATCTGATCAATACCATTACACCAAATGGAGATGGAAGGAATGATGAAATCAATTATTCTGCTCTAATGAATAAAGATAATCTTGAATTCAGAATCTTCGACCGATATGGTGCTGAGCTCTTTCGCGGTTCGCCTGCCAATAAATTCACCTGGGATGGTAATATGAAAGGAAGGCCAGTCCCAACAGCAACCTACTGGTATTTTATCAGCTGGACAGAATTTGGAAATGTAACTACGGTAAAATATACAAGCTGGCTGTTAGTGAAACACAGAAACAACAGTCTGTGGGATAAATAATTCTGATCTGCTGAATTCCACAACCTATTTATAACATTCATTAACAGTTTATATAAAAGTTTAATATAATTTTAACCTGTTTTCAGATATTCAAATTCAGAAAATGATGCATTTCTTGTGTAATTTTGCAAATTATATGAAGAAAGCGATTATCCTTTTGTTGTTAATTTTTATTATTAAAATTAATGCACAGATTTTTACAGGGCAGGTATTTTTAAGAGACAATTCCGTATTGTATCTCAATCAGGTGTATGTTACGAATCTGACAACATACAAAACTGTTCTCACCAATTACAACGGAGACTATACGATCCAGGCAAGTCCCGGAGATGTGATTCGTTTTACTTCAATTATTACCGAAAGAAAAGATGTAAAATTATCTGAAAAAAGTTTCGATGTTCGAAACCTTATTGAATTAAAAGTTGCTTATCATGATATTCAGGAGGTAGTCATTAACAGGTTCAGGCCAACGGGTAACCTGAGGTATGATGTCAATTCATTGAGAAAAGAAGATAAAGCCTATGCACTGAAAAAAGTGATCGGACTGCCGGAACCGAAGGGCGACGGAACTCCACCAGAACTTCCTGTTGCAGGTTTCAGAGATGGCGGACTTACTTTCAGTTTAGAGAGTATCTTTGATATTCTTTCAGGCGAAAGAAAGAAAAAGCAACGCTACGTTGCGTACGAGCGAATGAATAAATCGGTTACTGATATCAAAAACTATTTGGGAAAAGATTATTTCACAAGATTCAAAATTCCTGAAAATCTTATTGATAATTTCCTTCAGTTTGTTTACACCTCAGAGAATATTGAAGTATATGTTCAAAGCGGAAATATTGAAGCTGTAAAAATACCAATCGAAAAGTACCTTCCTATCTATCAGAGAAGATTGAGAAATTCCCACTTGCAGGATGTTTTAAAGTAAATCATCACTCATATACATCTGCTTCTTTTAATTAATTTATTTAAAATATTTGATTATCATAAAGGAAACAACTACTTTTGAGATTGAATCTCAATCTATTGGCTTTTTTAAACAGTCTTTTTAAATGTAAACCATCTCATTTTTATATTAAATGAAAAAGTTACTTCTGTTATTAAATATCTTATTTTTCATATCTTTTTCAGCTCAGCAAAAGGGGAAAGATTACAGTAATATTCTTAAAAGTAAAAGCATCTACGAGATTAATGCTTTCCTGAGAGATGCCCATCCTGATGATCCCCGGAGATCTGTCCTTAAACCCAAGGTAATGGCACTCATGACTGATTATATAAAAAATGCGCCGCCGGGAGACACCAAAGTAAGACAGATGCAGGATTGGCTTGCATTGCTTAAAAGAAAATCATCAACGAAGATTACCTTTGAGGAGATGAATGCAATCATCAGAAAGAAACAGATTGCAAGATATCAGAAGGAATTGCAGGTTGGTCAGTCCGCAGTAGTCTATACACCCAGTTCACCTCAAAACGTTTATGTAGCCTCTTCTACCGTTAAATCTACAGTAGCTATTGCTGATACCGAAGCATCCGAATTTAATATGCTGATGGCCGACAATCCTGTTGAACATAAAAATAAAACCGTAAAAATCCTGAATTCGCTTTTTGACAATGATCCCAATGCAAAAGAATGCATCGTAATGATTGAAAACAAATCAGACTGCAATATTATTGTAAGAATTGAAGGAATAGGAAACATCAAATACAGACTTCCTGTTCCTGCACACGGAGACAATTCCATGGTAGTACAGAAAGGGGATTATTTACTCACCAGTATTGTCTGTGGTGCACAGTATGCTTCTCAGAAAACAATTCAAAAGCCTTTGATGGTAGCCTTGGGCAGCGCTTCAAAATAATATTTATATGCCAGGAACATGAGTTCCGCCTGAGTTTCACTGTAAAACGTAAAGGATTATACCGTAATTTTTGCTAATTTTGTAAGATTTCATTCATACATCGTACATGGGCAAGAACAAATTAGCAAGATTCGCAGAGAACAAAATTTTACCAAACGTCATCCAGCCAACAAGAGAGGAAGCAATCAACAGCTTTGAACTGAAAGGAAACTGGAGAAAAGATTTCTTTAAAAACGAGCAGCCCATTGTTCTGGAATTAGGCTGTGGCAAAGGCGAATATACGGTAGGTCTTGCCAAGACATTCACAGAGAAAAACTTTATCGGAATAGATATCAAAGGAGCACGATTTTGGTTCGGGGCTAAAGAAGCTGTAGAAAACGACATGAAAAATGTTGCTTTTATCCGTTCTCAGATTGAGCTTGTCGATCATTTTTTTGCAGAAAATGAAGTAGATGAAATCTGGATTACTTTTCCTGATCCACAGATAAAACACAGACGTACCAAACACAGACTTACCCATCCCGATTTTCTTGAGCGGTACAAAAAATTCCTAAAACCCGGTGGGATCATTCACCTTAAAACAGATTCAGAGTTCCTTCATGGCTATACCTTAGGATATCTGCAGGGAGCAGGTTACGAAATTATCAGTGCGCATCATGACATTTACGGTGCAGCTGAATATGATCCGGAAACTCCTCACTTACGTGACATTAAAACTTACTATGAATCCCTTTTCTCGGCAAAAGGAAAAACAATTACTTATATAAAATTTAAAATTAACTAATTAAAAGAAATAATCTGATGAAAAAAAATTCCCTCATCATTTTATTCTTCTCTCTTACCTTGTCATGCTCTACTCAAATGAGCCATGGCGATATTTTAAAAAACACAAACATTACAGAGATTGAAGAATATTTGAAAAACGCACACCCCGAAGACCCGAAACGAGGCATTTTAAAGTCTAAACTGATTGCCCTAAAAAATAAAGAATGGACAAAAGGTGCGGCCAATGCAAAACCTATGGAGATACGGACTGTCATTTCAGAAATACCTGAAAATTTCAGAAATAGATCTTCCTCTGGAGATTCTGAAGAATTTAAAAAACTGATGTCACAATCTTCCGGAGAACACAAGGAAAAGACTTTAATGCTGCTCAATACTATGTTTAATGAAAATGTAAAAAGTAATGAATCCATACTTTTGTTCAGGAATAATTCTGACTGCAATCTGGTATTGAAAATCAGTGGAAAAAAGTTTTATAATCTTGCAGTACCTGCAAAAAATGAAAATTTCATCGTTTTGGAAAAGGATAAATATTCTATCTCTGGGAATGTATGCGATGTAACTTACAGTTCTCAGAAACAAATCAGTAAAAACATTCAGATTGTGATTAATAATCCCGAATACTGATTAGTTAGGGATATATAAATAGGTTTATTAAAAAAAAAATTGAAATGAGAAAAGCATGCATGGGGATTGTCGTTATTCTGCTTTTAAACAGCTGTGAAGCAACCTATAAAAGACATACTCCTCAAAATAACTCTTCAGAACCGGAGTCGGAGTATAGAGAATTGTCTAAAACCTATAAATCTGAAACCGCAGAAGTACTAACCTATCTGCTCAACGAAATTTCGCAGGAAGATCCGAAAACAGCTCTGACTGTCGAGAATATCTCCCGTTGCAATATGGTTTTAACGGTCAGTTCAAATAATTATTTTAAGAAGATTCCGATTGCGGCCGGAAAAACAGGGGCAGTCATGATTCCTAAAAATCAGACCTATCGATTGTCGGGAATGATTTGTCAATCCACTTACCAAACATCAAAATTTATCACAAGTCCTTATTCTGTCAAAATTTCAGATTAAAACTTAATAAATGCAGACAAAAAAATCCGCTAAACAAAATTTAGCGGATTATTATTTTTAAAGATGATCTTTAATTATTCAGCAGCAGCATCGAAATCTGCATCTTTATCAGCAGATACAACTTCTCCTTCTTCTTTAGATTTCTCTTTATCAGCTTTTCTCTGAGACTGACCTTCTTTGATAGAATCTGAAACTACGTTTAAGATCATATCGATAGATTTAGAAGCATCATCGTTTCCTGGGATTACGAAGTCAACTTTTCTTGGGTCAGAGTTTGTATCAACAATACCGAATACCGGAATACCTAATTTCTTAGCTTCAGTTACAGCAATATGTTCTCTCATAATATCTACAACGAAGATTGCAGAAGGAAGACGTACCATGTCAGAGATAGACCCTAAGTTTTTCTCTAAGTTAGCTCTCTGTCTGTCAACCTGTAATCTTTCTTTTTTAGATAAAGTTTCGAACGTACCGTCTTTTTTCATTTTGTCGATAGAGTTCATTTTCTTTACAGCTTTTCTGATTGTAACGAAATTCGTTAACATACCTCCCGGCCATCTTTCTGTAATATAAGGCATATTAAGTTCAGCAGCGTGCTTTGCAACCACTTCTTTCGCTTGCTTTTTAGTAGCTACGAAAAGAACTTTTTTACCTGCAGAAGTTAATTTTTCCAA
Organism: Chryseobacterium sp. HNCC26DJ238; assembly: GCF_057180465.1. NCBI lineage: Bacteria > Pseudomonadati > Bacteroidota > Flavobacteriia > Flavobacteriales > Weeksellaceae > Chryseobacterium > Chryseobacterium sp. HNCC26DJ238. The sequence continues at coordinate 40,434 of NZ_JBXUGI010000007.1, read as the reverse complement.
AGCGCTGCACGCTTCATCCAATTTAACAGCTGTTTTATGTAAGTCTACAATGTGAATACCATTTTTCTCCATAAAAATGTATGGAGCCATATTTGGATTCCACTTTCTAGTCATGTGACCGAAGTGTACACCAGCCTCTAGAAGGTCTTTTACATTTGCTTTTGCCATGTTTTCTGTTTTTGTTAGTTTACTTTCCGTTTCTTAAACAATCAACAACTTCTTTAGATGGGAGAAGTGTTTGGATGCTAAACGTAACGGGCAAAGTTGCTGTTCGCTGATTGCTTTTGGCAACTGGCTTCCCAGCTTGGGTTAAAAAATAATTTTTTAAAAATTTTTCTAAAGCTATCTGCCATAAGCCAATAGCTATACGCTTTTTTAACGTTTTGAGAACTGGAATCTCTTTCTTGCTTTTTTCTGACCTGGTTTCTTTCTTTCAACCATTCTTGCATCTCTTGTAAGTAAACCTGCAGGCTTCAATGCTAATCTGAACTCAGCATTAATTTCGCAAAGTGCTCTAGAAATACCTAATCTGATTGCTTCTGCCTGACCTGTATTACCACCACCGAAAACATTTACGGTAACATCATACTGACCAACAGTCTCAGAAAGGATAAACGGCTGATTTAATTTATAAACCATTACGTCTGTAGAGAAATATTCCTTAGCATCTTTACGGTTTACAGTAATGATTCCAGAACCTGGTCTTACATAAACTCTTGCTACAGAAGTCTTTCTTCTTCCAATTTTGTGAACTATAGACATATTAATTATTTAAATTCGTTAATATTAAGTGTTTTAGGCTGTTGAGCTTCATGCTTGTGCTCAGTTCCTTCATATAAATAAAGGTTTCTAAACAAAGCAGATCCTAATTTAGTTTTTGGAAGCATCCCTTTTACAGATTTTTCCAATACTTTTAAAGAATCTTTCTTTAGAAGTTCAGTAGCCGTCAGAGACTTCTGACCTCCAGGATATCCTGTATGCCAGATATAAGTCTTGTCTGCCCACTTGGTTCCGGAAAGGGTAACTTTCCCAGCATTCAAAACAATAACATTATCACCACAATCTACGTGAGGTGTAAAGTTTGCTTTGTGCTTACCTCTCAAAATCTTTGCAACCTTAGAAGCTATTCTTCCTAAAGGTTGTCCTTCAGCGTCTACTACAACCCATTCTTTATTTGCAGTAGCTTTGTTCGCTGAAACAGTTTTGTAACTTAATGTATTCACACGTTTTAGTTAAAGATTAAACATAATTTCCCCGATAAGGGTGTGCAAAGGTACAAATTAATTTTGGAACACGAAAACATATTTCATTTAATGCATTCTCATCTGCTTTTTCTCAACAATCAGAAATTCACACACATACTCCTATAACATTTCAGTGACCGTTAAAGACAGAATTTATAATTTCACATATTGAATAGCAAAGTTACCGCAATGCTAAATTTCTTTAAACATTTTGGCTAAATCTTAATGTCTGTTATTAAATAATTATATTTGCGTCCATATCCAATAATCATGAGTCACGGAAAAACCAGAGAAGACAAAACATGTCTGAACTGTGGACAAAAAGTTGAAGACAGATTCTGCAGCCACTGCGGACAGGAAAACACTGAACCAAAGCAGCCTTTCCATTATCTTTTTACTCACTTTATTGAAGATTTTACGCACTACGACGGACAGTTCTGGAAAACCATTAAAAATCTCCTTTTCCGGCCGGGAAGATTAACAGCAATCTATTTAGAGGGAAAGAGACAATTATTTGTCCCTCCGGTTAAACTCTATATATTTATAAGTTTTGTTACTTTTTTTATGTTTTCTATTTTTCCGCTGGTCAATCTCAGCTCAGCACATCAGGAAAATACTGTATCCACAGCCAGGGATGCTGCTAAAAAAGACAGCATTAACAAAATCGTTTCGGTAAAATTAAAGGAAGCAATAAAAAAAAATCAGAAAAATTTTTCCGGAGAAGACTCCATTCAGGCTGAGAAAATCAATAAAGCAATTCTTGAAAGTGCCAGAATGAATGAGCTGAACAATGAAATCAATCTGGATAATGGCATTGATCAGTCAACCGTTATATCTGGTGCTAAAAACCGCAAACAGTATGACTCAATTGTTGCCAAAAACCCCTCCTTCGGCTACAAGCTTTCCTCCCCGTTTGTTCATAAATTTTTTGAACTTAAAGAAAGCGGAATATCCAAGAAAGAAATATTCCAGAAAATCTATGAAGTATCTTTTCACAATCTTCCTAAAGCGCTGTTTCTCTATCTTCCTGCGTTTGCATTATTCCTGTGGGTCTTTCATACCAAGAAAAAGTGGTGGTATTTTGACCATGGGGTTTTTACCCTTCACTATTTCTCATTCCTGTTGTTTGTGATTACGCTCATCTCTGTATTGATTCACTTACAAAGACTATTAGATCATAGCGGTTTTTTTAACAGTCTGATCAACATATTTTATTACCTGCTTGGAATATATAGTGTTGCCTATTTCTTCATTGCCCATCACAGAGTATATCACTCCCATGGTATAGTCAGTTTTATCATCGGAACTTTTCTGCTCTTTATCAATTTCTTTGCCTTTTGTTTTTTACTAGTTGCCCTGGCAATGATCAGCTTCCTGATGATTCATTAAAACATGGATTGATTACGTTTGAAAAAGTTTTATTTATTTTCTTAAAGATTTGCTTGCCCTGAAGCTCGCAATCATATAATAAGCAACAAAAACCGTTGAGAATTTTAAAATGGCGGGGATTGCAAGCTCAAGATCAAAAATAAGTGAGCCGACCAAAACCAATAATCCCATTGATGCAAAAGAAACAAGCAGCTTCTGAACCAAAGTAAACTTCGGCGTATCAAGGTAATAGGATAAACCCCAGGCTAAGCCAAAAGCAATCGCATAAAAAACATCCAGGGCAATATTTTCACTGCTCATGAAAAAATAATTGATAACGAAACTGAGAACCGTTCCCATCGCGAAATACATGAGTGCTTTCTGCATACCATTTTTTATATGATGCAAAAATAGCTAATTTATTTTGAGAAGGATACGGTTCAATTCATATGCATTCCAGTTTTACCAATCACACCTGATGATCAGAAAACTTAAACAGGAAATATATAATTCTGATTATTTCTTTAAGCATATAAAAATCAGCACCTTGAATATTTAAATAAGTTTTTAATTTATTATTATATTTGGAAGCTTAGAAACTTTCTACAATTAATATGGAAACCCAAAAATATACTCCAACAAACAAAGTAAGAATTGTGACTGCAGCTTCGTTATTTGACGGACACGATGCGGCCATCAATATTATGAGACGTGTGATCCAGGGAACAGGATGTGAAGTCATCCACCTTGGTCATGACAAATCCGCTGAAGAAGTCGTAAATACTGCTATTCAGGAAGACGCCAATGCGATTGCCTTAACTTCTTATCAGGGCGGACACAACGAATATTTCAAGTACATTTATGATCTTCTAAGAGAAAAAAACTCACCACAAATCAAAATTTTCGGCGGCGGCGGCGGGGTGATTCTTCCTGAAGAAATAGAAGATATCATGTCTTATGGAATCGACAGAATTTATTCTCCAGATGACGGCCGGGAACTCGGTCTCCAGGGCATGATCGATGATCTGGTTAAAAGATCAGATTTCGCAACAGGGAAAGAGGTGACAGAAGCTGACTTAGAATTAATTAATTTTGAAAACTCGATCAGTATTGCCAAAATCATTTCTGCTGTTGAAAATTTCTCAGAAGAAAAACCTGGTCTGGTAAAAGCTATTGACGAAAAGTCAAAAGACCTGCATATCCCCATCATCGGGATTACAGGAACAGGCGGAGCAGGAAAATCTTCTTTAACAGATGAGCTGGTAAGACGTTTCCTTCGTTCCAATACAGATAAAAAAATTGCGATCATTTCCATTGATCCATCAAAAAAGAAAACAGGAGGCGCATTGCTGGGAGACAGAATCCGGATGAATGCCATCAATGATCCAAGAGTGTATATGCGTTCTATGGCAACGAGAGAAAACAATGTTTCTGTTTCCCCGTTCATTCATTCAGCATTGAATGTACTGAAATTAGCCCACCCCGATGTGATTATTCTGGAGACTTCCGGTATCGGACAGTCAGGTTCTGAGGTTTCAGACTTTGCGGATGTTTCGATGTACGTAATGACTCCTGAATACGGAGCTTCTACACAGCTGGAAAAAATCGACATGTTAGATTATGCAGATCTGGTAGCTTTAAATAAATCTGACAAACGAGGAGCTCTTGATGCCCTTCAGGCAGTAAAAAAGCAGTTCCAGAGAAACCATCTTCTTTGGGAAAGTCCGTTGGATGACATGCCTGTATACGCTACAAAAGCTTCCCAGTTCAATGATCACGGAACGACAGAACTGTTCAACCGGTTAATTGAAAAAGTTAACGAAACCGTTAAAAAAACCGGTGGTGACAATGCTGTACAGTTTCAGGGATTTATAGAGCATGAAATCACAGAGGAAGTAACCATCATTCCACCAAAAAGGGTACGTTATCTATCTGAAATTGTCGAAAACAACAGACAGTACGATGCCAATGTTGAAAAACAGGCAGCATTAGCACGAAAGATGTATCATATTGAAGGGGTTAAAAGTTTTCTTTCCAACGAGACTTTAGACGATGAATATCAGAAGGCAGAGAAAGACCTTCAACAGGAAAACATTGACTTTCTGAAATCCTGGGCTGATACGAAAGAGGCTTTCAAAGCTGAGTTTTATTCCTATTTCGTTCGTGGAAAAGAGATTAAAGTCGAAACCTCAACAGAATCTCTATCCCATCTGAGAATTCCAAAAATTTCTTTACCCAAATATACCGACTGGGGAGATCTGATTAAATGGAAGGGTCAGGAAAACCTTCCGGGAGGATTTCCTTACACCGCAGGGATTTACCCTTTTAAAAGAACAGGAGAAGATCCTACGAGGATGTTTGCCGGAGAAGGTGGCCCGGAACGTACAAACAGAAGATTCCATTACGTTTCTGCAGAGATGGATGCAAAACGTCTATCAACTGCATTTGACTCGGTAACTTTATACGGACAGGATCCTGCCCTGCCACCGGATATCTACGGTAAGATTGGAAATGCAGGAGTATCAATCGCCAGTTTAGATGATGCTAAAAAACTGTATTCAGGATTTGATCTGGTGAATGCAATGACGTCGGTTTCCATGACCATCAACGGTCCGGCTCCGATGCTGCTGGCTTTCTTTATGAATGCTGCGATCGATCAGAATGTTGAAAAATATATTGCTGAACACAAGCTCGAAGCAAATGTTGAAAAAGCCTTAAAAGCAAAATTCGATGATAAAGGTTTGGAAAGACCAAAATATAACGGAGAATTACCTCCTTCAAATAATGGTTTAGGTTTAAAATTATTAGGTCTTACAGGAGATGAAGTAATTCCTGCTGAAGCCTATGCGGAGATCAAAGCCAAAACCATTGCAACGGTTCGTGGAACGGTTCAGGCAGATATTTTAAAAGAAGACCAGGCTCAGAATACCTGTATTTTCTCTACTGAATTTGCCCTGAGACTGATGGGTGACGTTCAGGAATATTTCATCACAGAAAAGGTGAGAAACTTTTATTCGGTATCCATCTCAGGTTATCACATTGCAGAAGCCGGAGCAAACCCGGTTTCTCAGCTAGCCTTTACTTTGGCAAACGGATTCACCTATGTGGAGTATTATTTATCCAGAGGAATGGACATTAATGATTTTGCCCCGAATTTATCCTTCTTTTTCTCCAATGGTATTGACCCTGAATATTCAGTGATTGGCCGTGTTGCAAGAAGAATCTGGGCAAAAGCCATGAAACTGAAATACGGAGCAGACGAAAGAAGCCAGATGCTGAAATATCACATTCAAACTTCCGGACGGTCACTTCACGCCCAGGAAATTGATTTCAATGACATCAGAACAACGCTTCAGGCATTGTATGCGATCTATGACAATTGTAACTCACTCCATACCAATGCCTATGATGAGGCGATTACCACACCAACAGAACAGTCAGTAAGAAGAGCAATGGCTATTCAGCTGATCATTAATAAAGAACTCGGTTTAGCTAAAAATGAAAACCCGCTTCAGGGTTCATTCATCATCGAGGAACTGACAGACCTGGTAGAAGAAGCCGTATACACAGAATTTGACAGAATTACCGAAAGAGGCGGTGTGTTAGGTGCTATGGAAACGATGTACCAGCGTTCAAAAATCCAGGAGGAATCAATGCATTACGAATGGCTCAAACATACAGGAGAATATCCGATTATCGGCGTTAACACCTTTCTTGGAAAAGACGGTTCTCCAACAGTTCGTCCTGGCGAAGTTATCCGTTCGACTGAAGAAGAAAAGCAGGTACAGATTGAAACCCTTCATAATTTCCAAAAATCTAATGAAGACAGATCGGAGGCTGCTTTAAAGACCTTACAGTATGCTGCTATCAATCAGCAGAATCTATTCCATGTAATGATGGATGCGGTCAAATACTGCTCCCTTGGACAAATCACCAATGCCCTGTTTGAGGTAGGTGGTAAGTACAGAAGAAACATGTAGCCCGTATCCGGATTGGCATTTTTTAAATAATGGCCGTGGAAATCACTCCACGGTCTTTTTATTCATCATCATCTGCTATTGTAGCAATATCAATTCTGATATAATATTATATTTTACTTTTTCTTCAGTTGACATTTGCAACAGGTAATATTTAACTCTAATTCTGTTTTCACCTTGAAAGCTTTTATCCGATACCGCATCATCATTCAAAATTAAATTATTTACATCATCCACTATATTGATTGGTATCCTGATAAACATCCATCATACATACTTTGTTTAAACAATATCCATAACCGCATAGATAATCATTAGCATTTAATATTTTAAAAACAAATCAAACAGTAAGGAAATTTACCTGATGTTTTTACTTAATTTTACTCTCATATAAATTTCAAATGACAAAATACATTTTCTTTATCGTAGGAATTATTTCCGTCGGACTTTTTAATGCCCAGGAGGCAGACAATAACCTTCAGGGTTATTTCATGACCCAATCCAAAGAATCTTTATATTCTTATTTTGCCTTTGACGGTAACGGAAAAGTGGATATCGCAGGATATGGGAAAGGCGATTATTTTGTAAAAAATGATTCTGTCGTGGTTTTTCCTGATAAAGACATTTTTATATTTAAAATTTCTAAAAACCGTTTGACGGGGAACTCTGTATGGGTAAAAAACACTAAATGGGACCTGAAAAAAGACAGTATCGCCGAAAACAACAGGAAAGATGATGCTCTGGCGAAAAAAAACGCACAACTCCTTGCTGAATATTATCGCAAAACAAGAAAGAAAAACAATGATCTTGAAAAACTTTTTGACGAAAAAGCAATGGAAAATTACAAAAAGATCATTGATGATTTGTGTAACAGAGGTCTTGCCAAAGCCTGTATGGAAAAATTCGGATTGATGGTAATGGATGATCTTGGCGGTATGGGAGCCGTACTCAGCAATAAGATAAAAAAGCCTCAACAGAATCCTGAAATCATAAAATTGGGACAGAAAATTATAGGTATGGGTGAAATTGAAGGACATACCGTTTTAGGAAGCTACTACTATACTCTTGGAGATAAAACGAAAGCTGAAAAAGAATGGCAGAAAGCAACAGATAAAGGAAGTATGAAGGCCGGATTAGCACAGATAGAAGCAGAAATGGCAGAAGCAAAATAAATTGTTTTTTTTACTTAAAAAACACCTTTTAACCTCAGAAAAATTCTTTGAGGTTTTTTTAGTTCTCACAAACTAATGATTAAATTTATCCGTTAGTACTATATTAAATTTAACCTATGAAAGATAGCTTTACAAAAATACTGGTCTCACTAGCAGTCTGTCTGACTTCATTTTTATCCGCTCAGAAAAGAACCGAAGCGTTCACCATAACTGTTCCTTCTGAAAAGATCGATAAGAGCTATTACAAAAACATCAGGCTGATTGATGAAAGGACAGATACAACTTCATTGGGAATTGTTCAGCAGGGAGGGTTAAATGCCAAAGCGCGCGTAGTTCCTTCAACAAGCTTATCAAGCCAGTTTCAGAGCATTTTAAACGGCATTAATAATGAAAATGCAGAGGGTGGGACTTTGGTTTTATATCTTAAGCAGCTCTATTTTGCGGAAGTGACTTCAGCATTTACCGAGCATGGATATTGCTATTTCCAGGGTTTTCTGTTTTCACAAAACAACGACGGCACCTATTCGCTGCTTGATAAAACCGACACGGTTATTGATCACAAAGCTGCGGATGTCACTAAAGAAACACTTAGAAAAGGAAGTGAGATGCTCAGCGACTTTATCGTAAAAAATGCAGGCAAGAAACCGGAAACAACGAATCATTATACTTTTGAGGAACTTAAAAACTATGATAATATCGATAAACAGGCAATCAGTTTATATAATTCTGCGATACTGAAAGACGGTCTTTACAGGGATTACTGTTCTTTTAAAAACCAGCAGCCTCAGCAGGAAATTACCAATGTAAAATTTTACGGGAATCAGCCGAAAATTCATAAAATATTCGAAACTGCTGACGGAAGAGAGAAGGAGATCAGGAAAGATGATATTTACGCTATTGTTTATCAGGGTGAACCTTATATTTACCTTCCGATCGAAAATCTTTTTACCAAAGCCGAGAAAAGAGATAATGATTATTACTTTACAGGGAAGATAAGATCAACCGGATCTAATGTGGGAAAAGTTACCATAGGAATGTTTTTCGGTGTGATGGGAGCATTGATTGCCTCTAATCCTGCATATCCTTTTGAACAGAAAATTGACTATATCAATGGTGGGTTTATTCCTATGAAAGAAATTCAGAGTAAAAGATATTAAATTTCAGACCCAGCTATTACCCGGAATTACTTTTAACGTATGAAACAAAAAGCCGTCTTCAACTGGAGCAGTGGAAAAGACTCTGCCCTTGCCTTATATAAAATTTTAAAAGAAGACCACTTTGAGATCGCAGCTCTGCTGACGAGTATCAATAGTGACTTCCAAAGGGTCTCAATGCATGGAGTTCAGGTTTCATTACTGGAAAAGCAGGCCGACAGCTTAGGATTTCCTCTTATCAAAATGGAAATCCCCAAAGAACCAACCATGGAAGAGTATGAGAAGATGATGTCTGAAACAATGTCACAGGTTAAATCTCAGGGGATCACTCACTCTGTTTTTGGAGATATTTTTCTGGAAGACCTGCGGACGTATCGTGAGAAACAGTTGAGCTCTGTAGGGATGAATGCTGTTTTTCCTCTTTGGAAACAAAACACTTCAGACCTCATCCATGAATTTTTAGATCTGGGATTTAAAACCATTATCACCTGCGTTAATGAATCATTCCTCGATAAAAGTTTTGCAGGAAGAATAATTGATAATGATTTCATTCGTGATTTGCCAGAAAACGTTGACCCATGCGGAGAAAATGGAGAATTTCATACTTTCACTTTTGACGGTCCTATCTTTACAAATCCGATCGCATTTGAAATTGGAGAATCGGTTAAGAAAACCTATCCAAAACCAAAATCTGATGAAAATAAAGACGATGAAGACTATATTTTCTGGTTTCGTGATCTGATCTCAAAATAATAATTAAAAGATTCCGTTTTCTTTTAAACTGAAAACGATGAGGCCTTATCTGAAAATTGAAAATCCCTGTGAAGAATCTCCGGAAAATATGCATGAGATCCCGGAAGGAAAATTTTGTGACCTGTGCTCAAAAAAAGTAATTGATTTTTCGGATCTGAATAATTCTGAGATCTCAAAAATTATAGCAGAAAACCGGGATGAAAAAATCTGTGGTTTTTTTATAAGAGCCCATTTAAGAATCCCGTAAAGGAAGTAAAAGAAATTCCCGCTTATTCAGGAAAAAAAAGCTTTTCTACAATTGCTGCCGGTTTAGCTCTGACCGCAGGTATTATAAATTCTTATCCGGCACAAATAAAACATCCTGTAAAAAAAGAATTGCTGGCTTCCACTAAGTCAGTAAAGCAAAACGACAGAGAAAAAACTAAAACCGATGAAGGGAATTTTATTATTTCAGGCAGGGTTGTTTCAAGTGATAAACAGAAGCCAATTGCTGCGACAGTAAGTTTTGTCACTATTCTGAAGGTTTACACTACTCAGACAGATAAAGACGGAAATTACTCATTAGAAGTTCCTAAAAAAATATTGAAATATGAAAGCCTTTTGGAGTTTAGTCCTGAAGATTACATCTATGACAGAAAACTGGCAATCTACACCATCGAAAATCTTGGAAAAAAGCAGTCAGTACGATTAGATTATAATGGCCTTGATAAAATGATGGGCGATATAGTACTTAGCCCACCGAATGCTACGGAAAAGTCTCTTGTTATTTTGGACGGTAAAAAAATAGATCCAGAATTATTCAACCAGAGTTACTGGATGCATTATAAAAGATACGACCTGTATTATATTCCCAGAGAATTTGTAAAGTTTTTTACAGGCAAAGAATCAATGAAAGACCTTTACATTGTTTTTGTAAAGCCTGAGCAACTTTGATAAACACAATTAGCAATATTCACTGATAATCTTTGAATTTATTTCATATTTACCTGCACATTAACCCCGTTTACCTCAAAATATTTTTTGATCTTGCTATAGATTTTACATTTGTTGTGTAAAATAATATAACAATGAAAAATTTCAATCTTTTCAGAAAAATACTTTCAGTATTCTCACTACTGTCTGTCATTTTTTCCTTTGCGCAGACCGCAATTAAAATCACCTACTACACCGGAACAACTCAGGATTACAACATAGACACTACCGGAAAATTATATTTTTCCGGCAGCAGTCTTATGGTTAAGACAAGCTCAACGGCAAATAATGTTCTGATCCCTACCAACATTATCAGAAAAATAACTTTCAACAATGCTTCATTAGCCACTGAGGAAACCGGACAGAAAAAACCGCAGATCAGACTTTATCCGAATCCTGCATCTGATTTTATAAAAGTTTCTTCTATTCGAAAAGAAAAAATGAATGTAAGAATATATTCATCAACAGGGAGTCTGGTTATAAACGGAATTTTTCAGCCTGATCAAGAAATCAATATCAGTAGCCTTACTCCAGGTTTTTACCTGGTACAGGTGAATGAGACAACCCTTAAAATGATCAAAAAATGAGCAAGCAATTTTATCTCATCATAGCACTTCTTTTAGCATTTGGATTAAAAGCACAGCAGAATATTGTCGTTCATAATTCCGGAAATGTGATGTTTACCTCATCGGCTTCTGCAGTAGACAGTATTAAATTAGACACCAACTATTCTAAATTTAAACTTTCCGGCAATTCTACAGTTTTAGATATCCCCAAAACTGTTATTGACAGCCTGACCTTTACCTCAAATACGGTCACAATGACTAAAATTTATATCATTTATAAAGGGACGGAAAATGCAACCATTATCAATCCTTATGCAGCTCAGGGAGTAAATATCACGGCTGTCGGGGGAATGGTAAATGTGGTTTCAACGGCATCGATTAGTAATTTAGAATATAATTTACTGGGTACAAGCACAGCAGGAAGTTTAACAATGAGCTCTACTCTCCCTGCGAGTTTTGTAATGAATAATCTTAACATTACAAATACTTCCGGACCTGCAGTTAATATTACGGGTGGACAGACCCATACCTTTACCATTCAGGCAGGCACAATAAATTCGTTGACAGATGGTTCTTCAAGCACAAAAAACGGGACATTACAGACAGATGGAAAAATAATTTTTACAGGAACAGGAACGTTAAATATAAAAGGTGTAAAAAAACACGGTATTTCTACTCCGACATCAATTGAAGTTCAGAACGGAACGGTGAAAGTCATTTCCGCAGCGTCAGACGGATTTCATTCCGAAGGCTTTACTATGACTGGTGGAGCAGTACATATTACCGCTACGGGAGACGCTATCGATGCGGGAGACACTGCGATCTCAATATCAGGAGGCAATGTTACTGCCAATTTAGCGTCAGCAGATGTAAAAGCTGTTAAAACAGGTACTTCGACCATTACCATTTCAGGAGGAACCATTAATCTTACTTTGACCGGAACCCAGTCCAAAGCAATCAGTGCAAAAGGCAACATTACGGTAAATGGCGGAACTATTACGGCAACTCTCTCCGGAGCAGCTGTTCTGACAGCTTCAGGAAGCGGTTTTGACCCTTCCTATTCTACAGCCGTAAAAAGTGATGCAAATGTGATCATCAACAGTGGAGTCTTAAATATAAGTTTAGCTTCAACTGCAAATGGTGGAAAAGGAATTTCAGCTGATCAGAACATAACAGTCAACGGAGGATCTGTAACGGTTACCACGGCAGGTAACGGAGCAACCTATACCAATGCGGCAGGAGCCTTAGACTCGTACTCATCTTCTGCAATCTCTGCTGATGGAAATCTTTTGATCAATGCCGGCACGGTTACCACTACAAGTTCGGGAACAGGAGGAAAAGGTTTAAAAGCAGACGGAACGGTTACGATCGGAAGCACAACAGGTAACCCTACTCTGCTGATTAAAACAACAGGGACAAGATTCCTGGTTTCAGGAACAGATTACAGCCATCCAAAAACTCTGGTATCAACAGGAGCTATTACGATTAATAATGGAAATAATACATTCAACTCTACAGATGACGGAATTCACTCTGATGCATCGGTCACTGTCAATGGTGGAACAAATACGGTTTCAGCGATCTCTTCAACATCAGGAGTCGGTGAAGGCGTAGAAGCTCCGATTATTACTTTTACAGGCGGCGTAAGCAATATCACAGCTTCCAATGACGGCATCAATGCAACTTACGGAACGGTTGCTGGCGGAACGGAAGCCAATGACAACAGCCATCTGTACATCACGGGAGGAATTGTAATTGTTGCAGGAAGTGATGCTATTGACAGCAACGGAAATATTACCATTACCGGTGGTACCACCATCGTGAACGGGCCAACCAGCCAGCCTGAAGAAGGAATCGATTATAACGGAACCTTCCTGATGAATGGCGGACTGCTTATCTCTGCAGGATCAAATTCCAATATGACCAAAGCAATGAGCACATCTTCTACCCAGGTAGGAATGTTCTTAAAATCGACAGCTCAGCTTTCAGCAGCGTCAGTTCTACATATTGAGAATGCTGCAGGAACAGAAATGGTAACATTTAAACCTAAAAACGGGGTCTACTATTATCATTTTTCAAGTCCTGCCTTATCACAGGGCACAACTTATAAGGTCTATTACGGAGGAACCTATACGGGAGGAAATTTTACAGGAGGCTCTACAGGATGGGGAATGTATACGGGAGGAACTTACTCAGCAACAGGTGGAACTTTAAAGAGTACGTTTACATCTTCAGCAACTGCTAAAGTAAATACAGTTTCATTTTAACAGATATTTTCATTCATTTTTTTGTAAACCTCTTAAGTAAAATTGAGAGGTTTTGTTTATTTTTGAGATGATCAAATTCCTATTTTCAAACAACACAAAATGATTAAAAAAATCTCTGAGCATTTATTATTTCTTTTATTCATCATCAGCCTGGCTGCCTGTCAAAAACAGGAAATTACAATACCTGTAGATAAAAAGGCTGTAGCAGATTCCGCAGTAACTGCCTATCAGAAAAAACTGTATAAAAGTCAGATTGACTCTGTCATTGCAAAGTATAATTTCAATGGAAGTGTTGCCATTTTTAAAGACTCTGAAGAAATATACCGGAAGAACAGTGGTCTTTTTTACTTTGAAAACAAAAAAGCAATTGATAATCAAACCATTTTTGCCATCGGATCAGTGAGTAAACAGTTTACTGCTGTTTTGATTTTACAGAAAATGGAAGAAGGCAGGCTTACTCCTGAAGATAAAGTTTCAAAATACTTGAAGGAATTTAAAACCAAAGATTACGAAGACATCACCATCCATCAGCTCTTAAATCATACTTCAGGCCTCAGTTTTTTGGGGCAGAAACTGATGTTCCGGCCCGGGAAAGGTTTCTATTATTCCAATGAGGGATTTAATGCTCTAGGTGAAATTATCGAAGTCGTATCCGGCCGGTCCTATGATGAAAATATAAAGGATTTATTTAAAAAAACCGGAATGAAAAGTTCGTCAGCAGGTAGTCATTTTAGTAATGTAAACTTTGCAGGCGCATACCTGGGAGATAAAAAAAATTACGACAAAATCCTTAATATGCCCGGAAGACTGGGAAACAGAGAAATCGGAATTGCGGCAGGCGGAATCCTTTCAACAGTAGATGATCTGCATCTTTGGAACCTCTCTCTTTTCTCAGGAAAAGTAATACAACCTGAAACTTTAAAAAAATTCTTAGCTAAAAGTGCCGTGAGAAGTCATCCTGTTTTTGGCAAAATGGGTTATGGATATGGGATGATGATGAACATCGGAGATCCCACGGTTTATTTTCACAGCGGATATATAAAGGGCTCACCGTCCCTGAATATTTATTATCCGGAGACAAAAACGTCGGTAATTATTCTTTCAAACATTGCTGATGAATCAAAAGGTAAAAATGCCATCTTCAAACCCCATATTGAGATTAAAGAATTTTCAGATCTAATGGAGAGTTAATGTAAGAGTCTCTTATATTTAATTTATTTTTACGATATGAAGAAAAAGTATTTCATCGCCATTTATCCTCCACAGGAAATCACTGATGAGGTTAAGGTTTTCAAGGAAGACCTTTCTTTAAATTTTAATAATTCCAAGGCGTTGAAAAATGATGCTCATCTTACATTGATCCCTCCCTTCGACAGAGAAGTAACTTCAGAACATGATATTTATAAAGCATTTCAGAAAATAGACACAGATATTATACCTTTTGAAGTTACATTAAATGGATTCGGCAGTTTTGCCAATCCGAAAAATCCTGTAATTTATATAAAACCTGAAAATAACCAGCACCTTAAAACTTTATATATAAAAGTGAAAGAACAATTCAACTTTCAAAATCATCCTTTCAACCCTCATGTAACTGTAGGATATAGCGATCTCGTATGGGAAAATTATTTGAAGGCATGGGAAATTTATCAGCATAAAGAATTCAAAACGAAATTTACCGTTGACAAGATTTCACTGCTCCGGCACGATGGGAAATGGGTTACTATTGATGAAAAAAAATTAGATCATTCATGATCCATTTAAACACATCAATCCGGTACGAAATATTTTAAATTTAATTTTTAAATATTCAGAATCTTTCAGCCTGCTATTCAGATCTTTTAATTCTGCGGTTTCCGGAAGAAATGCTGACATCAATTTCATTGAGTCATATTTTAAATAAACTTCTATTAAAATTCAGAAACCCTTATCTTTGATGCAATGATTTCAACAGAAAAAATAATTTTAGGTATTGACCCGGGAACTGCTATTATGGGTTTTGGACTTATTTCAGTAAAGAAAGGTAAAATGGAAATGATCTCCATTCATGAACTGATTCTGAAAAAATATCCTAACCATGAAACAAAACTTAAATATATTTTTGATAAAACTTTAGCTTTGATTGATGAATTTCATCCTGACGAAGTTGCTCTGGAAGCTCCTTTTTTCGGTAAAAATGTACAGTCGATGCTTAAATTGGGACGCGCTCAGGGGGTTGCCATGGCGGCGAGTCTACATAGAGACATCCCGATTACCGAGTATTCTCCAAAAAAAATAAAAATGGCAATCACCGGAAATGGTAATGCCAGTAAAGAACAGGTTGCAGGGATGCTGAAGAGCCTTCTTAATCTGAAAGAGTTCCCTACAAAATACCTTGATGCTTCTGACGGACTGGCCGTGGCCGTATGTCATCACTTTAATTCTGGCACAATCGCTGATACTAAGTCTTATACAGGCTGGGAAAGCTTTTTGAAACAGAATCCTGATCGGTTGAAATAGATTGTTTCCGCTGATCAAAAGATTGCTTAAGAAAAATCATTTAGTAAAATCTATAAAAGAAAGAGTCCGTTTCAGAATTACCTGAAACGGACTCTTTACTATTTCTTCTGAACACTGAAGGATCATATCCATCAGTTTTGATTAAAATTTTAGAATTTAATTATTCATGAATTTTTTAGAAGTACTTTTATCTTTGATTGAATAATTGATAATATAGCCTCCCTTCTGCAACTCCTGATTGATCTGAACGTTGTTGCTTTTCGAGTTTCCTTTCTGAATGAGTTTGCCGCTCATATCAAAAATCTGATAATCTCCAAAAATCTCATTCTGATTTCCTACAAGCTGCAATTTATTTTCATTTTTTAAATAAATAATTTTAGTTTCCTTGGTGCCTGAAGTTTCAGAAGTTGCCAAAACATCTAAAATCTTTACTGCGTAATCTTCCATTTGCCCATACTGCAATTGAGAGCATGCTGTAAAATCAGGTAGGGATACTCCATTGAATGTTGCTGCATCTACTGCAATTCTCATTCTCAGGTACGTATTTTTAACCGCTGCTACAGGCGGAGTAATATTACTGGTACTTGTAACTGCTGCACCGGCATTTACTGACGACGTTGAATTTACGACTAATTCGGAAGACTCAAAAACACCGTTGTTATTATAATCAATCCAGGTTTTAACTCTGAACTGATTATTTTGTGCAAAACCGTTCATAAAAGTAATTTTCAGAGGTGTTGCTACGGTGGATGACAGATCTGTAAAGTAGGCAGGTCTTATGCAGGTAGGATTTGCATAATCTTCATAAAACTTAGGATTTGCCTCATCAGAATCATAACCATTGGTAAGACTGCTGATTGAACCCATAACTACTCGATACGGCCCCACTGCATAATTATTATTGGTTGGATGTAGAATTCCTGCGGGATTACATTGAGCAGCAATTACCGAAACCGGAGAAGTAATCACTGTTGAAATATCTTTTCCTGCAGTGGAATTCAGAAGATTTTTTCTGTTTTCCATCATTAAAAGTACTGCTCTGTCCCTTTGACCTTCCGTGAATTTACGTTCGATATTTGTATAATTCATGATATTATACTGGGTCCCGTCATAGTTTACTCCTGTACATGGATCTATACTGTTGTTCGTAGGGACTGAAACACCATACATACTTCTTGAGGGCGATGTATCACAGACTCTATCTCCGTTAGTTGTACAGTTATTGTTAACAGGACATGCATTCTGAACTGAATAATCCACTCCCTCAAAAGTGTGGTATAACCCAAAAGCATGACCTAATTCGTGCGTTAATGTAGTATCATTTGTATTTTTGATTGTGGCAACCTTCATAAAGCTTTCATAATCGAAATCATATGAATTTGGAAATCTTGCATATCCCATCAGTCCATAAGAAAGTTGCTGCTGACCGTCAAATCCAATCACAACATAAATATTAAAGTAAGAGTTTTCCGGCCAGTGTGGTGCAAGCTGTGTTTTGATTTCATAATCACTCACACCGCTATTACTTGTAGCCCCTACACCTGCAGTATCATATCCGGCAAGCGTACTTCCATTATATCTTATGATTCCTGTAGTAGACTGACAATCAGGCGACCTTTTAGCCAAAACAAGTTTGAATGGGATGACGGCGCCCCCGGTTGGTCCTGAGCCTTCAGCATAAAACCCGTTACCAAATGTTGTCGCATACATTTTATTAGCCCTGTTAATCCAATTCGTTATTTCCAAATCAGTTACTGTCAGATTTGAATTGGCAGTTGCCTGAGATTCGATTACATGTACAACGACAGGAATCTCATAAAGCTGACCTGTATATAACCCGTTCCATGAAGTGGTAGCTCCAACCTTATTCAGATAGGACTGCTTTTCAATTGCAGCCAATTTTATCTCAGTCTCTTCTCTCTGCTTTTTTAATTCAGGGTATTTTCTATCCATCTTTTTCATGACATCATCAAAACCACAATATTTATCATGATTTTGTGAAAATGCATTGATAAAAAACAGAACGACTAAAAATGTACTGATTCTTTTCATATTATTATTTTTAAATTTTTCGTTGCAAACGTATTATTTTTTTATGAACAATCATAGAATAATTTTATTAAAAGGATTAATTATTTAGTTTATACAATTTAAATATGACAATATACTGATTATCAAAACACTATATGTTAAATTTGAATTACTTGGTAAAACATATTACTATCTGTAACATTGGTATGGTTTTTAATACTAATTTTGTATAAATTTTCAAGAATGAAAAATAGCCAACAAACTATAAATCAGAGCAGTCATAAAATCAATGGGTTTCAGAAATTCCTGATGATCTGCTCAGGAGGAAATATTCACATCCTCAGAAAAACACCCAGTGAATGGAATAAATTTTCAGGAATCGGAGGAATTGTACTTTTCACGGCAATTTTTGCAACCCTTTCTGCCGGATATGCAATGTATACCGTTTTTGATGATCTATTGATTTCCGTAGGGTTTGGAATTTTATGGGGGCTTATGATCTTTAATCTGGATCGTTATATTGTTTCATCCATCAAAAAAACCGGAACATGGTGGAATCAGATTTTAATGTCAATTCCAAGACTTATCTTGGCAACTTTTTTAGGAATTATAATCTCTAAACCTCTAGAGCTCAAAATATTTGAAAAAGAAGTTAATAAACAGCTGAATACAATTATTCAGAGGAATAAAAAGCAGCTTCAGGGTGAAATGAATGGAAGGATCTTACAACAAAGCGGCCCCTTCGATACAGAAAAAAAACAAATTACTGATAAAGTTGCGCAATATCAGAAATCGTATGATTCCGCCGCCGTTGAACTGGAAAAAGAAATCCTGGGAAAGCAATCAGGATTAACAAGCGGGAAAGAAGGTTTCGGTTCAAATGCAAAACGTAAACAGGAACTGAAAGAACAGCGAAGAAAAGATCTTGAGAACTACCAGAAACAGAGTGCTCCGCGACTGGAATATCTGGACAAAGAAATATCAAAGGTGTACACTAATCTCGAAAAAGAAAGAAAATCTACCGAATCCATCGAAGATAAATTCAACGGATTTGCAGCCCGGCTTCAGGCACTGGATGAATTAGGGAAAAATTCTGCAATCATTGCAACTGCGGCTGCATTTATTATGGGTCTTTTTATCTGCCTTGAAATTTCACCGGTTTTGGTTAAACTGATCTCTCAGGTTGGCCCCTATGATTACCTTCTTGAAAAAACTGAAAACGATTTCAGATTGTATTCCAAGGAGAAAATTGAAAAAGGAAACGCTGTAACCGATTTCCGGATTGATGATTTTAAAGATAAATTAAAATAAAAAATATTACAAAGAACAATTCAAAAAGAAAGCGGACATTCAGATGAATGTCCGCTAAATAATGTTTAAAATCAAACTTATTTCTTTATAAACTTAAGATTATTACTTACCTGTCCATTATTCCCTTTATCGGTGATAATGTAAACGCCTTTAGGTAGTGAGTTTACGGTATGTTCACGCCCTTTAAGGTTGCTCAGAATAAGCTTTCCTGATGCATCGTAAATATTACCATTCTCTAAATCAGCAGATAATTTAAGTGTATTTCCAACAGGATTTTCTAAAATATAAATCTTATCATTTGTTTTAAGATTATCTTGTACAGAAAGAACTTCATTTGGAAGGAGAATCTTTTTAAGGAAAATATTATTCGTATTATTATTTCCATAAAACAAATTATAAATACTTCCATTGGGATGCACCAAAGCATCTGAATATGACTGAAAACCAGCCGAATTTGGAATCGTCATTGTAAAAGTACCTCCCTGTCCAAATCCTGTATTTACAGCACCATTATAATTCAATCTTGTAAAAGTATGATCAGTTTGCGAACCTGAACTGTTATTGGCATACAGAATTACACTTCCTCCTGGCTGAAAAAGTATATCTGCAGGATAAAGCTGGGTAGATAATGAAACTTTCCCATTGGTTCCGAACCCTGCAGAGGGAGCAAGATTGGAATCTAATTTCAGCAATTCGTGAACGGAAGAATTATTCTTATCGATGTAAAAAGATGAATTATTTTGATAAACTCTTCCTGTCACATAATTATTTGAACCCGAAATACCTGCATTTTCATTTATCAGCTTATATAAAGTCCTGTTGCTACTGTTATTTGCCGGATGTCCATCGATATAAATAGTATCTCCATTTACATACACATCATTAATTTCAAATGTAATTGTTCTGATTCCATTTGTTCCATAAGTTGTATCAAGGCTTCCGTTTGAATTGAATCTCATCATGTAGTTAGGGCCATAAGTAAGATATTTTCCTGATGATAAAAGCCTAAAGTCGGCAGGAGCATTATCAATATCAGTAGTCGTTGTCGTCCATGGATTAGTGAAAGAAGTATCTGGGGTACCATTGGCATTAAGTCTCATTAAATTTAATGTAAGGGATTCAGGATCAATACCATTATCGAGCTGACTTCCGTATGCAAAGAATAATTTACCATCGTTTTGAACTAAAACCTTGGAGAAACCTTCAAAATAATTGGTATTTGCATAAAGATCCTTGGTAAAAACACCAGCAGTTGCAAAGGTTTGATCTAAAGATCCATCAGCATTTAATTTTAAAATAACTGCTTTTTTGGATGTAGCGCTTTCAAAGCTTCCACTGAAAATCATTTTTCCGTCCGGTAAAAGAGTAGTTTAGAAAAACGATCCTTTTTCTGCATGTGTTACGGTGCCATTACTTCCAAAATTAGTATCGACCGATTGCAAAAAACCAAATTGAAGACCTAATAAAATTCCTAAAGAAAGGAAAGATTTTTTCATATATTTTTTTTGTAAATATATGTAATAAATATACTATCCAAAATACCACAAGTTTGTGATTTTGGGACAACTCATTTCAGACACAGAAAAGGACTAAATAACTGAAAGTCAAAATTTATTTTACAAAAGTGTGACTTTTTTGATAAAAACATAATAAAAACCAGATATTTAAGAAAACGAAAAGATCAGTTAATTACGTATTTTAACAAGAATCGCCGGTTGCAATGCGACCGGCGATTTTATTGGTTTAAAACTGTTTATTACTGTAATTTCTATGAAAGTTTTTACAAAGAATAATTTGGAGCCTCTGAAGTAATAATAACATCATGCGGATGAGATTCTTTCAGCCCGCTTCCTGTAATCATTACCATTTTGGTATCTTTCTGTAAAGCTTCAACATCTTTTGCTCCGCAATATCCCATTCCGGCTCTGAGACCTCCTGTCAACTGAAAAATTACATCTTCCAGTTTTCCTTTATGCGGAACCCTTCCTTCAATACCTTCCGGTACAAACTTCTTGGCTTCACTCTGGAAATATCTTTCTTTACCACCTCTCTTCATTGCAGAAAGACTTCCCATTCCCTGATAAGCTTTGAATTTTCTTCCCTGGTAGATAATTTCCTCTCCCGGAGATTCATCAGTTCCGGCTAAAAGTGAACCTACCATTACCGCTCCTGCCCCACTAGCGATTGCTTTAACGATATCTCCTGAAAGTTTAACCCCTCCGTCAGCGATTACGGTAACATTTTTAGATTTAGCATATTCATAGACATTGTAAATTGCGGATAATTGTGGAACTCCTACTCCTGCAACAACTCTCGTTGTACAGATTGATCCGGGCCCCACACCAACTTTAAGTACATTGGCTCCGGCTTTAATCAGATCTTTTGCAGCTTCCGCTGTTACAATATTTCCTCCTACAAGATCCAGATCCGGATATGCTTTTCTGATTTCTGAAATTTTATCTAAAACGCCTTTAGAATGCCCATGCGCAGAATCAATAGCAATAATATCAACGCCGGCTTTCACCAAAGCAGCGATTCTGTCCATTGTATCTTCTCCAACTCCAACTCCGGCACCTACGATTAAACGCCCGTTGTCGTCTTTATTTGCATTGGGGTACTCTAACTGGTTATCAATATCTTTAATAGTAATTAAACCAACCAGCTTATATTCTTTATCTACAATCGGAAGCTTTTCAACCCGGTTTTTCAGAAGAATTTCTTTTGCTTTTTCCAGATTCGTACTTTTATCAGAAGTAATCAAATGTTCTTTGGTCATGATTTCTTCAACCTTCATATCAAGATTTTCCTGATATTTCACATCTCTGTTGGTAATAATTCCGATTAAAACATTATCCGGATCTACAACAGGAAGACCGGAAATTTTATATTTAGCCATGGTTTCTTTAGCCTGGGCCAAAGTATGATCTTTTGTAAGAGTCACAGGATCAGAGATCATCCCGTTTTCTGAACGTTTTACACGGTTAACCTGCGCAGCCTGCTCGGCGATCGTCATGTTCTTGTGTATAAAACCTAAACCTCCGACCCTTGCCAGTGCAATAGCCAGTTCGCCTTCCGTAACAGTATCCATCGCAGCAGAAACTATTGGAACATTAAGCGTGATTTTATCGGTAAGTCTTGATTTTAAAGAAACCTGATTAGGTAAAACTTCTGAATAAGAAGGTACGAGAAGAACGTCATCGAAAGTGATGGCTGTCTCTACAATTTTGTTATGAATAGACATCTTTACTTTCTTGCAAAATTAAGGCTTTTTAATGAGATACAAAAATCCTTTTTAATAGTTTAAATAAAACTTAACAATCAATAAATTTCATTAAAAAAGCTGCAATCTTTGTAGATTTCAGCTTTACAATATTAAATAGGATATGATGAAATTATTTGTCTGAAACGCTGGTGATCATCTTTGAAATATCATCAGGCGTGAAATTTCCTTTTACATCGACAAAAACCAAATCTTTATCTGAATTTACGGTGATCAGCATATTCCTGATGGACTCCCCTTTTTGCTTTACCCTGATGTTCACATTATTCCCGTCATGTTTTATCGTTGCCCAATCTTCATAACTGTTATCATTCAGATAATTGGCATAATCATTCAGCATTGCTTTATTTCCATTTTCTACAGTTAGTATTTTTATTTTTGATACTTTCTTAACCATTTGATAAACAGCTTCGCCATCTTTATCTTCTCTCAATGCTTTTTTAATAAAGGGCTTAGCTAAAAATACCGGTACATTAAAACTTATAAACCTTGCTCCCCTGTAATCATAATCTGAATTTGAGAAAAATGCCATATTAGGTCTGTGCGATACAACACAGGACTGCGTCATAAAAATTGCACCGATCAGTAAAAAAAGTATTTTAAAAGTTTTCATGATTATATTTTTTTAGTTGATTGAAGAAAGGCTTCCGCCGGACATTTTACTGATATCAGAATTTATCTTAGGATTTCCTCTGTATCTGACTGATCCGCCAGAAGACGCCTTTACGCTCATTTTATCTTTTACACTGACTGAAGCACTGCTTCCTGATGTAGATTCCACTTCAACTACATTGAAATGAAGATTTTCGGCTTTAACAGTAGCTCCACTGCTTACGTCAATCATTCCGATGTCAGCATTTCCTTCGATATTGGCACCGGAGCCGCTTGAACTTTTTAATACAATCTTACCTGAAGTAACATTCAACTTCAAATTGGATCCTGAGCTTACATTTAAATCTGATGTATTATTGACTGTAAAATTTCCTGATACACTTGACCCTGAAGATGCATCAATTCTCATATTATTTTCTCTAATTAAATTCACTACGGTGAAATTTGCTCCTGATGATGTTTTAATATTATCCATTCTCGGAGAAGAAATATTGACACTCAGGTTTTTAAATTTTACCTTTTTAGCGCCTTTGTTGTCAATATATACTTTCAATACACCATTTTCAACTTTAGTGATGACATATTGAAGTTTATCAGAATCTGCCAGAACTTTCAGACTCGTTTGATTTTCCTGTTTGAAAACTACATTCACACCGGTACTTACTTCAATCCCTGAAAATTCACCCACATTTCTGGTTTCTCCATTTAAATACGACGAATCATTTCCTGAATTAAAACTGCTTCGAACAGTTGATGCACTTGACGAACTTGTTTTGGTCTCACTGGAATTGATAATTTTATTCACATCATCCATTGACAGTTTACCATCAAGCATGACCAGGATATTTTCACCGTTTCCACTGTCAATTCTTAACAGAATATCTTCGAGAATTCCGTTTT
Source organism: Chryseobacterium sp. HNCC26DJ238 (assembly GCF_057180465.1). Classification (NCBI taxonomy): domain Bacteria; kingdom Pseudomonadati; phylum Bacteroidota; class Flavobacteriia; order Flavobacteriales; family Weeksellaceae; genus Chryseobacterium; species Chryseobacterium sp. HNCC26DJ238. Next base: position 16,328 of record NZ_JBXUGI010000007.1, on the reverse strand, counting down.
TTGCTTCGGAAGAAAGAAATTTGATCTTGCTGTCTCCATTTTTCACAGACATCATTTCGCTGTAATTCATGTTTTTAAGATACGAGGAGATCTCTTTATTCAGCAGGATCAGATTATCCTGAGTTTTTCCACCCTCAGAATTTTCAGTAATCAAAACTTTAAGTCCGTTGATTTTTGCCAGAAGAGGTTTAATCTGATCTAATTCAGAATCAGCAATATTTAGGTTGCTGAGCATCCCGAACATAGGTTTTGCAATTTTGATAGAGGTAACTCCTTCCACTTCCTGATACTTGTCAAAAAGCTGGTCTAATTTTTCTTTCTGCCCGTACACATTGAAAAAATGAGTAAATGCGAGCGCAAATATGATGAATATTTTTTTCATGACTTTAATTTAAATTTAGTTGACTACAAGCCTGATCAGTTGCGTAATCTATTATTGCTTTATTAGTATTCTACGTTGTCCATTACTTTGGGCTGCGTCAATGCCTGACTGACATTATTGGCAACTACCTGAAATGAATATTTTGTAACATTGATTGCTTCTTCCATATTATCAATTCTTTTTCCGTTTACAATGACATAAGAATCCCTGTATCCGGTTGAATCTTTTATGCTTTTAACTTCGGTATTATTGACATATCTTGGTTTTGTCTGCTTTTTAATCCTGCTTTTTTTAGAAAGGATTTTATCTAAAACATCAACTTCAGCCAAAGAGCTTTCCTCAAATATGGAATCTTTTTTTGCTCCTGAGATCGAGTCGCTGTTGAGTACTGCAACCTGAGCCTGATGCTCGTGGTTTTCTTTAATAAAATCAGATTTCTGCTTCTGAATTTCATTGGCCACCAACTGTGCCTGATTTTCAACATTGTCATTTTGAGTGTAGTTAAAAATAAATCCGACACTGAAGAGGAGAATTACGCTGGCTGCCATCCAAAAGGTTTTAGGGAAAGAAGGTTTAGCTTTTCTTATAGGAATAATCTCAGCCTCATTATTTAAATTACCTTCTGCTTTCTGAAGAAAATCTTCAAAATCCCAGTTCATTTTTTCCTCTTTTAAGTCATTAATGACTTTATTATATTTATTCTGATATTGATCGTTGTTCATAGCTCATCAGTTGAGAGATTTGTTCTTTTACTTTTTGTCTTGCCCGCATAAGATTGACTCTTACTGCATTTTCTTCCATTTCCAGCATTTCAGAAATTTCAGACACATCATACTCCTCTACATCTTTCAAATGGATGACCATTTTCTGTTTCTCAGGAAGCTGATTGATAAAACCAATAATATGCTCCTTCAGATTATTAATATCCATGCTGTAGAGTTCCGACCGGTGAAGCTGCAGATCTGCAAACCCTAACTTCACATCGTGGTGTTTCAATCGGTTGAGGCATTCATTTTTCACAGATTTTAATGCATAGGATTTTAAATTCCCAAATTGTGCCAGCTCATCTTTTTTCTGCCAAAACTTAATCATCAGATCCTGCACCACATCTTCTGCCTCATCACTGCTCATGACAAATCTCTTTGCAAAACGATACATCTCATCTTTGAGAATGAAAACCGTATTCTTAAAAGTATCGTGGGTCATAAGTTTGTTTCTATAAGTATGACATCTGAAAACTGAAATTTATTACATCGAAAACAAAAAAACTTCAAAAAAGTTTGAAGTTTCAGTAATATTCGTTTAATATTCGTCAAAAATATGTCTGAGAATACCCTTGTCATCGTCCGTTAAAGGCATTTTTCGCCTTGCCATCACTTTTTCGGCAACTTCGTAAGCTTTATCTAATCTAAATCTTTCATCATCTTTAAATCCACCCCAAGAAAAATTTTCGATCAGATTCGGAGGAAAGCCTTCTTTGAAAATATTTGAAGCTACCCCGATTACCGTTCCAGTATTCAATTGCGTATTGATGGCTGTTTTTGAGTGGTCCCCCATAATAAGTCCGGCAAACTGTAAACCTGTATCTTCAAAATGTTTAGTTCTGTAACTCCAGAGTTTCACATTTGCATAATTGTTTTTAAGGTTGGAAGAATTGGTATCTGCGCCCAGGTTACACCACTCTCCTATAACAGAATTTCCTACAAAACCATCGTGCCCCTTATTGGAGTATCCAAAAATAACAATATTATTCACTTCTCCTCCCACTTTAGAATACGGACCAATGGTTGTTGCTCCATAGATTTTGGATCCTAAATTAAATTTGGATTCTTCACACAATACTATTGGACCACGAAGATTGCAACCTTCCATCACTTCAGCATTTTTTCCAATATAGATTTTACCTGTTTTTGTATTAAGGGTAGAAAATTCAATCTGAGCCCCCTCTTCAATAAACAGATCCTGAGGATCACCTAAAAACCCATTGGTCGGAGACAATGTCTGTGAAGTCTTTCCTTTCGTCATTAATTCAAAATCAAAATTAATAGCTTTCTCGTTATAAGTAAAAAGATCAGTTGCCTTTTTAAAGAATATTAATTCCTCCTTAATATCAGTCATTTTCTCAATCTGATTAAGAGAAAAACCCTTCATATTGATTTTTGCAGCAATCAATTCATCTTCATACACCAGAGCTTCACCTAGTTTTAAATCTTGTATCTGCTGAATGACTTTTTCAGTAGGCAAAAAGTTGGTCACTAAAAAAAGACTTTCAACATCTTCAGGATTTTTAAATTTACCCTGAAGATAATTTTCAGTGAAAAAAGAAATTTCCTTATTTTCCAATATCTTCTGCCATCTTTCCGAAAATGTTAAAATTCCGCATCGCATTTCTGCCACAGGACGGGTAAAGGTAAGAGGAAGAAAATCTTCCCAGTATTGCGCATCTGAAAATACTAGCTGCATTTGAGTAAAGTTTTTTAAGTTGAAAGCCGGATGATAGAGACTGCTGTTTAAAACGATGTTGTATAGTTCCAAAATCCGATTATTACAAAAGTACAAATCATTGAATAAATTTCTGCTATCTGAATTTTTATTCTGATTAATTTTTATCACAAAAAAAGTCTTCCAGAATTTGGAAGACTTTACATATTTTAAAACAAAAAACTACTTAGAGAATTTCTTGTATTTATTCATAAACTTATCTACTCTACCTGCAGTATCAACTAATTTAGTTTTTCCTGTGTAGAAAGGGTGAGAGCTTGAAGAGATTTCCATTTTGATCAATGGGTATTCTACACCTTCGTGCTCGATAGTGTCTTTTGTTTCAGCAGTAGATTTTCCTACAAATACCTCGTCGTTACTCATATCTTTGAAAACAACAAGTCTATAATTTTCTGGGTGAATTCCTTTTTTCATAATACAATTTTTTAAAAAAATTAAAGTTTTGCTTTCGAAATAGTAATGGTATTTCTCTGCTAAATTTTAGGTTGCAAAAATACAATATTTTTTATAATATACAAATACTTATACAATAATTTTTTAAGGACAAGGAATTACTTTGATAATCTTAATTGAAAACTGTTATCATAAACACAGCAAGATGGTAAGCCCTGAAAAAACAATATATTAGTAACCTATGAAAAATTAAAGTATTTTAGTTAAATTTGGAATCTATATAAAACTTCATTACTAATGAAATTCAAATTATTACTGTTCTGTTCTTTCTGGATGCTCATTCTTGCTGTTTCCTGTAATAAAGACGAGATTTTCTTTGATGCTCAGTCTCAGGAACTCAGTTTTTCCAGAGACACTGTATTCTGCGATACCGTTTATCATCAGGTCCGTTCAGAAACTTACGCTGTAAAGGTTTTCAATAATGAAGATAAAGATATACTGATCCCAAGAATAAGCCTTGAAAAAGGTGCTGCTTCTTTATATAAAATCAATGTAGATGGAAAAGCGGGTCATGATTTCACCAATGTGCCTTTGAGAAAAAAAGACAGTCTGTTTATTTTTGTTGAAATTGCCCCTCAGGCGACGGGTCCTGAAGCGATTGCTGAAGACCGGATACTTTTTACTGGCCCGGCAGGTCAGCAACACGTTACTTTGTTTTCTGTGGTTCAGGACGCTGAATTTTTCATTCAGACTCCTACAAATCCCAATGTATTAAACAGTCATACAGTCTGGACGAAAAATAAAGCAAAAATCATTTATGGTAATCTTACAGTTGATCAGAACGTAACTTTGGATATCCAGGCAGGAACAAAAGTTTATTTTCATAAAAACAGCGGAATGAAAATAGCCGCGGGAGCATCACTGAATATCAACGGAACCCAGAATGAACAGGTGATTATCCGCGGTGACAGAAATGATTCTTATTATGATACGATTCCAAGAAACTGGAATTCTATTAAAATGCAGCCTGCTTCTATTCTGAATATGAATCACACCAGGCTCTTTGGAGGCACGGTAGGTCTCGACATGAAACAAGCCAGTGCTACGATCAAAAATTCATTTATCCATACTTTTCAGGATTACGGCATTTACGCAGTAGCTTCCACAATAAACGGCAGTAATCTGGTCATGAATAATTGCGGAGAATCTGCAATTGGAATTTTCAAAGGCGGAAATCATACTTACACACATGCTACCATTGCCAACTATTCGGCAACGATGGGCTCCCGTAACAGGATGGGAATTTTCGCAACCAATGAATGGAAAAATGAAAGCGGACAAACCGAACAGGGAGCATTACAAAACCTGAATATACTCAACAGTATTGTATACTCAGACCGTGATAATTCTGTCAATTTTGAGCAGACTCCCGGACAACAGTTTCAGTATCTGATTCAAAATTCATCTATAAAATATGCCGGAGCTTCCGGAGCAGGATTCACTTTTGATAACAATCCTATGAATGTTATACAGAGTATAAAAAACGAAGATCCGAAATTTGTCAATTATTTTGCAGCGCAGATGAATTTAAGGGTAAAAACAGATTCTCCTGCAAGAAATAAAGGAGCATTGTCGATTGCTGCAACTGTTCCTACGGATATTGTAGGCGTTACAAGAACTGCAGGCCCAACTTTGGGAGCTTATCAGTAACATCACTATCTTTTATTATCTCAGTTGATCTGTTTAAACTCTAATCCCGCTAATAAAATATGGAAATTATCAATCTGCAGCAACAAGTCGACAAGTGGATAAAAACTGTTGGCGTCCGCTACTTTAATGAATTGACCAATATGGCAATGCTGACCGAAGAAGTTGGTGAAGTTGCCAGAATTATTGCAAGAAGATATGGTGAACAAAGCGAAAAAGAAAGTGATAAAGGCAAAGATCTAGGCGAGGAACTGGCTGATGTATTATTTGTGACCCTATGCCTGGCAAATCAGACAGGAACCAATCTACAGGAAGCTTTTGACAAAAAAATGAAGATAAAAACTGACCGTGACAAAGATCGCCATCAGAATAATGAAAAATTAAAATAAGATTGTTGATTTCAGATTTCAGACACTGGATTATTAAAGTCTGAAATATGATGTCTGAATTATGAAAATGTGAATAAATAATGAAGTTAGAAAAATCAAAATTAAAGGAAAATAAAACTATTCAAATCAGCGGTTCAAAAAGTATTTCGAATCGTTTATTGATTTTGGAAAGTTTATTTTCAAATATAAAAATTAAGAACTTATCCAACTCTCAGGATACTCAATTACTTAAAAAGGCATTATCTTCAGAATCTGAAACAGTTGATATCCATCACGCAGGAACAGCAATGCGTTTTCTGACTTCTTACTATTCCATTCGGGAAGGAAAAACTACAATTCTTACCGGTTCTGGGAGAATGAAAGAGAGACCGATTAAAAACCTTGTCACTGCTTTACAGAATTTGGGTGCGGAAATTGAGTACCTGGAAAATGAAGGTTTTCCGCCTCTGAAAATTACAGGAAAAAAAATCACTCAGTCGAAAGTAAATGTCCCTTCCAATATTTCAAGCCAGTTTATCACTTCCCTCCTGCTGATTGCCGGGAAATTAGAAAACGGACTGGAACTTAATCTGGTGGGAGAAATTACATCAAGATCTTATATTGAGATGACTTTGGATATACTAACCAGATTCGGAATTGAAAACAGTTTTAGCGGAAATACGATAACAGTAAAACCATTCATCAACCATCATGCATCAACCTTTCATTATGAAGTTGAAAGCGATTGGAGTTCCGCATCTTATTTCTATTCATTTTCCGCTATAGGAAGAAAACCTATTGATCTTAAAAGTTTTTACAGAGAGTCGACTCAGGGAGATTCTGTGATCGTGGATATCTATGAAAAGTTTTTCGGAATTAAAACTTTTTTCTCAGAAAACGCAAATCAATTGACCCTTCAACCTGATCCGTCCTTTTCTTATCCGGATAAAATCGTATTGGATATGAATAACTGCCCGGATATTGCACAGACCCTCTGTGTAACTGCGGCAGCATTAAAAATACCCTTCGAAATTTCAGGATTAGGAACTTTAAAAGTAAAGGAAACCGACAGGCTTCTGGCCTTATATAATGAATTGAAAAAACTGGGTACGGAAACTGAAATTACTGATTCAACGATTAAATCGATTCGCTTTAATGATCCGGAAGACAGTATATCGGTCAAAACGTACCAAGATCACAGAATGGCGATGAGTTTTGCTCCATTTTGTTTGATTACCGAATTAAATATAGAGAACGAGGATGTTGTAGAAAAATCGTATCCGATGTTTTGGAACGATCTGAATACCATTCTGACAGATTTTAAAATATGAAAAAATACCTTCTGATCTTAATCTTTCTGATTCCGGTTACCTGCTGGGCGCAATATCTTTTATCCAATGAAGAAATTGTTTATTCATTTGAAACCAAAAACGGACGGATCATGTCGTTAGTGAAAGATAAAGCAAATCAATACATTCAGTACCGATTTGGAACAAAAAACAAAGTTGAAATGGAATTCCCAGCCAGAAAAACAAAGGAAAGCTGGCAAAAATTCCATTACAATTCCTATATGAGAGGAGGCGGAAAAGATAATGCCGGAATGGCAGTCGACAATCTTTTATTTAAAAACAACGGATATGAATATGTTATTTTCAGAACATATCATGCCGAAGGCGAAGACTTTTCTGCTGGCATACTGATCAAAGACAGTAAAGGTAAAGAGACCACGAATTATGGGGAACTACAAAACAGTAAAAGGATGTATCTGTAACCTGGAAGAAACAGGAATGATTCAGAAAGAAGATATTGGATTAAGTTTTTAATCATCATTAATGAAAAAGAGCTTTTCCCTTCTCATTATTTTAGTTTTCACAAATTTTCATTCACAGGAATTGAAAAACCTTGTTATTCCCGGCGAATATAAAAAAATCATGGAGGTAAAGGGAGATCTGGATAAAGACGGGCAGGATGAAACCGTCATTGTTTTTAACAGCAACAATCCTACAAAAACCGAAGGGTTTGAAAGAATATTTTATATTTTAAAGAATATTGAGGGAAATCTGAAAATCTGGAAAGAAAACTCATCAGTAATTATTAACAGCCAATACGGATTTTATCCAAATGACAATCAGCTTGATGTAAAGATAAAAAATAACTGTCTTATTATTTCTCAACTTTTTTTCACCAACTCCAGACATTCGGATGCTTCAAAATACACATTTCGCTTTCAAAATGGAGATTTCTATCTGATTGGAGCACATTATCAGATGAATGACACTTGTGAATATAATTTTTCAACTGAAATCAATTTCTCAACAGGAAAAGTGATCATTGATGAGCAATATTCTGAATGTGACGGAGATGAAAACAGAACAATACCAAAAGATTATCATACGGAGCTTATCCATAAATTTACACCCCTCAAAAAGATGAATAATTTCAGGATTGGTGAAAATAAATTCAGGATCCCGAATTCAAATAAATATTTTTATTATTAAATGTCAAAAACAATCATCATCACCGGAACTTCTTCAGGAATTGGTTTCGTATTAGCAGAATATTTCGGAAAGAAAGGTTACAGCGTTTACGGTTTAAGCCGGAAATTCACAGAGAGCCAATATTTCAAATCGATCCCTACCGATATTACAGATAACACGGCAGTGCTCAGTACGATTGCTGAAATCTTAAAAACAGAAACAAGAATTGATGTTCTGATCAACAATGCAGGGATGGGAATGGTAGGTTCTGTGGAAGATTCTACCAAAGAGGATATTTTAAAGTTATTCAATCTTAATCTTGTCGGTGCCGTTCAGATGATGAGTGCAGTAATCCCCAAAATGCGTGAAAATAGATATGGGAAGATCATCAATATTTCCAGTATCGGAAGTGAAATGGGCCTTCCTTTCCGGGGATTTTATTCTGCATCTAAATCGGCTTTAGACAAGGTAACTGAAGCGATGAGATATGAAGTTTATGCATGGAATATCGATGTATGTTCGCTTCATTTAGGAGATATTAAAACCAATATTGCAGAGAACAGACTCAAAACCAAAGTTTCCGAACCCTATAAAAATGTTTTCGATAAAGTCTATGCTCTGATGAATTCACATGTAGGAGACGGAACTGAACCTTTGGAAGTTGCAGAATACATCGATGTACTTTTAGCTAAAAACAAGTGGAAAGCTCATTATTATTTCGGTAAATTCGGGCAGAAAATTGGTGTGCCTCTAAAATGGATCCTGCCTCAGGGGACTTACGAGAATTTAATGAAGAAGTATAATAAACTGGATTAGATTCAGTTATTAAACAAGTTTTAGATCTTTTAAAAGAAAACAGCATTTATCGTAATTGAAGTTATTTTTAAACATATTTTTTCTCCTGTTCTGCGTTTTTGCACAAGCGCAGAAGAAAAATTATTTTCTGATCGATTCTGAAACCAAGATCAGAAAAAAAGTAAAAGATTCTGTTTCCGCCGTAAAATTTCTGGATTCGTTGGCACAGAGCAATTACTTTTTCACAGAATTAAAAGATGTCAGAATAAAAGGTGACAGTACAGAAATCATATATGACAAAGGAAAAAACTTTAACGAAACCTTCGTCACACTTTCTGATTCTATTGTCAAAAGACAAAAAACTGACAGAGATTTTTTTACTAAAAACTTAGATTCAACGAAAAAAGTTATCAACAAAAAATATATTGATGACGGCTTTGCATTCAGCAGGATCAAATCAAAATATAAAGGTCAAAAGAATGGTTATCCTATTGTAGAGCTGGACATTAACAAAAATGACAGAAGAACAATTGACGGTTTTATTGTGAAAGGTTACTCAAGAGTTCCCAAAAGGTTTATGAAAAATCTGGAAAAGGAGTTTAAAGGAAAAACGTATGATGATAAAAACCTGGTTTCCATCAATAAAAACTTTCAGAGCCATGCATTTGTAAGCCTTGAGCGTCCCCCACAAACACTCTTCACGAAAGATTCTACACAAATCTATCTATTTATGGAGAAGAAAAAGACGAACAGTTTTGATGGTGTGATTGGGTTTGGAAATGATAAAACAGAGAAATTTACTTTAAATGGAACGCTGAATGTCAATTTCAGAAATATGTTTAACGGTTTTGAAACGGTTAATTTATATTGGCAGCGTAATCCGGACAAAGGACAGAATTTTGATTTACAAACGGACATCCCGTATCTTTTCAAATCGAATGTAGGTTTGAATATGAAAGTAAACATTTTCAGACAGGATTCAACTTTTGCCAATGTAAAAGCCCTTCCTGCTTTATATTATCATATGAACAGCCGTAACAAAATTGGTCTTCGGGGTACTTTCGAAAGCTCTACGATCATCGATTCACTATATGTTCAGGGTAAGGATTATAACAAAAAAGGGATTGGAATCTGGTTTGAAATGATAGAACCTACAGATATAGATCTGTTTCTTTATAAAACAAAAATCAATGCCGGCTATGATTACCTGACAACCATCTATACAAAAGATAATATTACAGCTCCTCAAAATCAATTTTACTTTTTCGGAGAACACAATTATCACATCAATGGAAATCATTTTCTCAATATTAAAGCAGAAGGCGCCATGATGGATTCGAAGGTCGAATTTTCAGCTAATGAACTCTACCGTTTTGGAGGCTGGAATTCACTGCGGGGCTTCAATGAAAGCTCTTTGGCTGCAGACTTTTATTATTACGGGAGTTTAGAGTACCGCTATCTGATCGGCAATCAGGCGTTTTTTGATGTATTCGGACAGTACGGACAACTCAACAACAAGTCGCTTAACGTAAAACCTAAATTGTACAGTGTAGGACTTGGCTTTAATTTCTTTATTCCTATAGGCCTTATGAGTTTTCAGCTATCCAATGGTAATGAATTTGGAAATCCTTTTAAGTTTAACGACATTAAAATCCATTGGGGAATACTGAGCAGATTCTAATCGAACTCAATTTATTATTTCTGTAAATGATAAAATACTCAGAAATCCGGGGCTTCTTTTTTTATATTTAATAATGAGCGACAGTCATTTTCTTTTGTACTGATCCTCAAAAAATAAATATTTTTCTCTTTCGGTTCAAGACTTTTTTCTTTATTGAGTGAAGTCATGTATTTTGAATATAAAATTTTACTACCTATGTAAAATATTGTTAAATATTTTAAATTATTGAAATGCAATAAATAATGATAAAAAATTATTATTGCCTATTTCACATAATTTAAATTTTAATCAGTTTCAAATTACAAAAATAACCACCATGAAAAAAACAAAATTCAACTTAATGTTGTCTTTAGCCGCTTTTGCTTTATGCGCAACTGTACAGGCTCAGGACACCAACACAGACAATCACACCATTGCTATCACAATTCCTGAAGTTGCTTTAGTTGACATCGAACCTGCAGCTACGAAAAATATCACTTTAGGATTTACAGCTCCGACAGAAGCTGGTCTTCCCATTATCCCGAGCGGTACCAATAATACGCTTTGGCTCAATTATTCATCTATTAAATCTGTCGCAGATGCTACCCGTACAGTTTCGGTAAAAGTGAATGCATTACTTCCCGGTATCGATATCAGGGTAACTGCAGCTGCAGCAACAGGCGCAGGTGGAGGAACTTTAGGAACTCCGGCTGCACAACTTACTTTGAGCGCAGCAGACCAGACTATTATTTCAGGAATTGGTAGTGCATACACAGGAGACGGAGCTAACAACGGTCATAATCTAACCTATGCACTTGCAGCAGGAAGTGGTGCGGGAACCATTGCTGCTTATGCAGACTTACAGGCAACTACCACCGCGGTAGCAACAGTAACATATACCATTTCAGATAATTAACTTCTGAAAAATTCCAGTCTGTAAATAAGAGGGAGAAAGCTTAAAAATTCAGGATTCTCCATATTTCACATTTGCCATTTAACTTCAAAACTTTTACATTATTATGTTAAAGCGTATAACTTTGTTCCTTATTCTGATGCTACCTTATTATTTTGCTAAGTCTAATATTGTAATACTTAACGGGCTTTCACATCAATATAATGTACAAGGCGGTCAGGTTTATAAAGGAAAAATATCTATAGAGAATACAGGTGATCAACTACAGACAGTCAAATTGTTTTTGCATGATTTCAGCTATCAGTCAGATGGATCAATATTGTATACCACTCCTGGTACAAATGTAAAAACCAATGCGGAATGGATTACATTAAATACCAATCTTATTAATTTAAAAGCTAAGCAGAAGACGGAAGTTATGTATGAAATTCTAGTTCCTAAAACTGTAGACGGTGCAGGAAGCTATTGGAGTGTAATTATTGTAGAACCCTTAGATAATATTAAACCAAGTAACGAAAGGGAAGGTGTGAATATAACATCTGTTGTCCGCTACGCTATTCAGGTAATTACTGATATTGATTCTGAAAAAGCTCGACCGGATTTAAAATTTGAAGAAATCAAAATCGAAAAGGAAGATAAGAGACAGGTCTTGAAAGTTGCCATTGCGAATGAAGGAAATCTCTACTGTAAGCCTACCGCCACAATTGAAATTTACAATAAAAAAAACGGGGAGAAGATCGCAAATTTTTCAAGCCAGGCCATGGGTTTACTTCCCAATACTTCAAAGTCTTTTTATATTGATATCAGCAAAATGCCACCTGAAAAATATACCGCAGTTGTGATAGCTACTGATGAAGATGAGAATGCATTTGCGCTCAATGTTGAGCTGGAAATAAAAAATGAATAGAAAATGGATAATATATCTAATGACTTTATTCCCGATATTTATTTTTTCACAAAAAAAAGACAGTATACTTCCGGGAACTTCATCTTCTATTTCATTTACTATAGAAAACAGGACTGCCGAAATTAAAATATATGAATCAACCGTTGAGTCTACCACCCCATCAATTATTCCTATTCTGAAAAATAGTCAGATAAAAATAGCTCCTCACGAAACCAAAATTTATATCGTTCCTTTAAAAATTTCCACAGAAACTCCACAGGGCCACCATACAATTATTCTCAAAGGAATTGAAAATAATACTGGCGAAATTCTCTTTCAGACCTTTGATTTTATTGTTTCAAAAAATAAAAAAGTCGACTTAACCACAATTCATTCAGCTGAATTTGTTAAGGCCGGAGAAATCATAGAATCTATTTTTCTTATAAAAAATAACGGTAACATTCCTGAAAGTTTAATTTTAGAAAGCAAAAATGCAGTAATTAGTGAAGGAGCATCTTTACATCTGTTACCAGGTGAGGGCAGATTAATAAAAGTCACAATGATGACCAATCCCGAATTACCGCAAAATGAATATATAAACCTGAATCTTTCAGTGTATTCTGAAAAAGATACTCAAGAATACCAAACCGCTTACACCAGCGTAAAAATCATCTCTGTAAAACCGGTAGAAAATGACATTTTCCACAGGTTGCCTATTTCAGCTTCGATTTCTATGACAGGCATGCAAAACAGAGGTGAATACAGAGACGGTTTTCAGGGAGAGATATATGCAAAAGGAAGTTTAGATGCGGAAAATAAAAATCTTCTCGAATTTCGCGCTGTCACAAAAAATCCGGTAGAATTGAATTCTTTTACACAATATGAAGAATATTTTGTGAATTACAGACGTGATAATTTATCGATTCATCTTGGAGACAAAAATTATTCTTCTTCATTTTTAACAGAATATGCTAGATATGGCAGAGGAGCTGAAATCCGTTTCGATTTTAAAAAAATAAGTTTGGGTGGTTTTTACAACCATCCAAGATTTTTCAGGGATATCAAAGATGAATTTAATTTTTATGCGAAATTTAAAATTGCCAACAAATCGGAATTCACAGCAGGATACCTTTACAAAATCCCGAGACAAGAAAACGTAAATCTTAGTTTTAGCAATATTGCACTAGATTCTAATGCGCACTTACCTTATATCACAGGGAAAATCAAGATCAAAGACCATATCGAAGTTTCAGGAGAGACCTCCTACAGTAAGACCCAAAAAACAGAGGGTATAGCTTTTATGCTGCAGACCACTGCAAACTTTAAAAAAATTAACGGAAACCTGATGTATATGAAAGTAAGTCCTGACTTTGCCGGGTATTTTAATAACACAAGTACACTGAATGGAAATATACAATTAAAATTATCTGATAAATTGAATTTTCATTCAACATATACCCAAGATGCAAGAAATTTCCGGAGAGATACTTTATTTTTGGCAGCACCCTATCGAAAATATTTACAGTATGGAATACAATATAAATATCTGGAAAGGGGTTCTGTCATGTTTTATAATGGATATCAAAGATTTGAAGATCGTCTGATGCCGAAAGAATTTGATTACAAAGAAGTATTTTTAAAGATCAGCCTGAATCAGCAGATAGGAATTTTCCAATTGAATTTTGAGGGACAGTTTGGTAAAACAGATAATTTTCTCTCCGGTTTTTCGGGTAATTCAAGTTTTTATACAACAAACATCGGACTCGAAAAATTTAAAACATCATTCAATCTATATGGAAGCTATGCAGTAACTTCACGATATCAGATGCAAAATCAGAAACAATTTTATTATGGTGCTAGGGTTATGAGCAGATTTTCGGACCGAAACTATTTAAGTTTGTTTTATCAGAACAATTATATGCCTGAAGACTATTATAAAGACAGAAATCTTTTTGAGCTGATTGTTCATCAACAGTTTTTTAAAAATCATGACCTTGATCTGTCAGCCCGGTATAATCTGCAGCGTGGAGAATTTGGAAATAAAGATTTTATTTTTTCATTGCGTTATACATTAAAAATAAATGTCCCTACACAAAAAACTGCAGATTACGTAACACTTTCAGGAACAGTCAGTAATCTGGGGGTAAAAAAAACAGACGGCATACGGCTGATCCTGGGCAATCATATTTCTGTTACTGACGGAGACGGCAATTATACATTTAAAAACATTAATCCGGGAGAATATGTTTTGGAAATAGACAGATCAACTACTGAGATCAATGATATTCCTGATACCATATTACCGGTTTCATTGGCTCTCAATGAAAAAGAGAATATATTTAATTTTGGTTTGACCCATGCAGCAAACATTCAGGGCAAAATAGAGTACACAGAACCCGAGGATAACGTAAGTTTTGAACATTTACCTCCAAAAAGAGACAGAAAGAAAAAAGAAAATTTAATTATTGAGATTTCCGGCGAAGGTGAGACTTTACGAAAAATGGCAGTTATAGGAGAAAGTTTTGATTTCCTGTATTTGCGTCCCGGTGATTGGAAAATTAAAGTATACCGAAACGGTTTAGATAAAAAATATAAAATTCCGATTGACCAGTTTAACATCAGTTTAAAAGATTCAGAATCAAAAAAAATAACCATCAATGTAATCAGGCAGCATACCGAAATAAAATATCAGCTGGAGAGCATTAAAGTAAGCTATAACGAAATTAAAAAGCAAAAATGAATTATTTTAATATACTATTTTTTCCTTTTTTATTATTTTCCTGCTTTATTTTTCCACAAACTACAGGAAACCGTGCAGTTGATGTTACATTACCTGTACTTGCTTTATTGGATATTGAGCCTGCAGGAAACATTACAATGAGTTTTACAGCACCTGCAGATGCAGGACGCCCAATAATTGTTCCTGCACCCAATACCACCAAATGGATTAATTATACATCAGCTATTACCTCCGGCGGAGTCAGCAGACGAATTACAGCGTCTGTAAATCAGGTTATACCCGGTATCACCATAAGGATACAGGCAGCTGCTTCCAGCGGGACAGGAGGGGGAATATTAGGAATACCGACTGCAGCGGTTACACTTTCAGCAACTTCACAGACAGTTATCAGTGGAATTGGAGGTGCATTTACAGGTAATGGAGCAAATAACGGACATCGTCTTACGATCAGTTTATCAGCAAACACTTATGCTAATTTATCTGCAAGAACAAATACTCCTATTGTAATTACTTATACCATCACCGAATAACAGAAATCATGCAGATTAAAAAATCACCTATATTTAATCCAGTTTTTTTTATTTTACTGATTTTTGCGGTACAAATCAAATCTCAGACGATTATAGTAACCGGAGCGAACTGGACTGTTCCCTTACCCTCTATTACCGAGGCTGGAAGTAATTATTCCGGAACATATGAAAGTTCGACTAATCAGATTATTTTAGCAGCCACTGTCCCTCTACTATTGGGAAATGCAAAAGTAACGGTTCATTATGAGCCCAACCCAAATTGGAATAGTGCACTGATTTTATCTGCCAGAAGGAATGGTAACGGTACAACAGTCTGTGCCCTCTGCACAATAACAGGAGGGACAACATATCTTCCTTTTACGCAGACTGCTGTAGAATTATTCAGAATTCAGGCTGTTTTAGCTTTAGCATCATATAGCAATATTCCGGTACAGATACAACTCAGCGGGGTGTCAGTAACTATACCGGCAGCAAACTATAACAGCAGAATTGTTTTTACGATAAGTGCTCTTTAAGCTTATATCTGATACAGTGTAACAATGAATTAATCATATTAATGTAACAATCAATGGGTAGGTGAAACAACTCATCGGAATAAAATAGTGTAGCAATGGATCAATCGTATTAATGTAACGATCAATGGGTAGGTGAAACAACTCACGAGAATACAATAGTGTAACAATAGTGTAACAATGGATCAATCATATTAATGTAATAATTAATGATTAGTTGAAACAATTCAAGGGAATACAATAGTGTGACAATGGATGAATTTTATTAATGTAGCGATCAATGGGTAGGTGAAACAACTCAAGAGAATACAATAGTGTAACAATAGTGTAACAATGGATCAATCATATTAATGTAACAATCAATGGGTAGGTGAAACAACTCATCAGAATACAATAGTGTAATAATGGATCAATCGTTTTAATGTAACAATCAATGAGAATACAGATCAAACTTTGTCATATC